>JAGPUY010000427.1 GCA_018067265.1 Oceanihabitans sp.
CCACTCCAACTAGCAACAAAAAAATATGTTTTAGGCGAAGAAAAGGATTTGAAATGTTATCCTTCCTTTTTAAAATTGCGGGAATTTAACTTTAAGGCATTTACCGATGCAACCATTTCTTATGGAACAAAAAAGGTACGAAGAATTGGACATTCCTTAGAGTTTGAACAAATAAAAGAATATGTTTCTGGTGATGATATAAGAACTTTAAACTGGAAAGCTACAGCAAAGAGAAATCAATTAATGATCAATCAATATGTAGAAGAAAAATCGCAACCGGTATACTCCATTATAGATAAAGGTCGTGCTATGCAAATGCATTTTAATAACATTAGTTTACTCGATTATGCCGTAAATGCAACGTTAGCAATTAGCAATGTTATTTTAAGAAAACAAGATAAAGCAGGTATGTTATCTTTTTCTAGAAAGCCAGAGGATGTTATAGTTGCAGAGCAAAGAAATTCGCAAATGAATCTAATTTCAGAAGCATTATATAATATAAAAACCGATTTTTCGGAATCTGATTTTAGTAGTTTATATGCTGTTGTAAAACGTAAAATTACTAACAGAAGCTTATTGATTTTATATACAAACTTTGAAACTATGGATGGCTTAAATAGACAACTCCCCTATTTAAGAGCTTTGGCAAAAAACCATTTATTATTAGTGGTTTTCTTTAAAAACACCGAACTCAATGAAGTAGTAAATTCCAAATCAGAAAACATACAAGATGTGTATGATACGGTCATAGCAGAAAAGTTTATGTATGAAAAAAAGAAAATTGTAAACGCTTTAAAAAAGTATGGTATTCCATCGGTATTAACAGAACCTCATAATCTAACAGGAGACACCATTAATAAATATCTAGAATTAAAGTCTAGAGGACTTTTTTAAGTAAAACAAAAGGACACCTATGAAACTTCCATACGCACATTTAACAATTAAGAAAATGACTATTATGGAAGCTACATGTAACCAATAAAAAAAATAGAATAGACGTATGAAGTGGTATATACACAGTATTACAAATTACTTTAATTTTTCTGGTAGAGCTAGAAGAAAAGAATATTGGCTGTTCTTATTATTTAATATTCTTATCATTACTTCTTTATGTATTATTTCGGAAGCTATTTTGGATACTACAGGCTCTGAGATTTTTTATTATGTGGTGTTGTTATATATGTTATTTATAATAATACCGCATTTAGCTGTAGTAGTAAGAAGGTTGCATGATATTGATAAGTCAGGACTTTTTTGGTTTGTTAGAATAATCCCAGTAATTGGACCAATTTGGTTATTTGTATTATTAGTGGAAGATAGTTCTCATGGAAATAATAGATATGGAATGAATCCAAAAAACATATCTAATGAAGATGCTATTGATTTAATTGGTAAAGAATAGATTTTTATTAAATTAGCCAAACTAACCCAAAAAACAAAAATAAATGAATTGGTATTTAAAAGTATTACAACAGTATGCAGATTTTAAAGGAAGAGCAAGACGCAAAGAGTATTGGATGTTCTTTTTAATTAATATATTAATTTCAATAACAATTAATGTTATTGTAGTTTTGCTAGATCTTCCTTCTTTTCAAATTTTAGACTCCATTTATTCTATAGCTGTTTTAATTCCTAGTTTAGCAGTTGGTGTAAGACGTATGCATGATGTTGGAAAAAGTGGATGGTTTTTATTAATCCCTTTTTATAGCTTATACTTAGCTTGTTTAGATAGCGAGCCAGGACCAAATAACTGGGGAGAAAATCCTAAAGAAATTAGTGATGATAGCGATATCAATTTAATTGGTACAGAATAAACCTTCTTAATCTTAAGAAACTAGTATAAAAGAAAAAGCCCATCATATAAATGATGGGCTTTTTTAGGTTTTAAGTTTATCTTTGTAACACTATTCAAAGTTGACAAAATATAAAAATAATGATAATTGTAATTGCTCCTGAAAACGATGTTCCAAATGAAATAGAAATTCTTAATTCGCTATTTCAAGAAGGTTTAGTCTGCTATCATTTTAGAAAACCAGATAAAGATTATCAAGCGCATTGTGCCTATTTAAATCAAATAGACCAACAATATCACAACAGAATTGTGGTGCATTATCACCATGCACTAATTAACGACTATAATTTAAAAGGAATTCATTTTCAAGAACAGGAAAGAATAGATCATATTGATAATCCTGGGCAGTATTTTAAAGGACTTAATATGTTTGGAAAAACCATAAGCTCTTCCTTTCATGAACCAAAAGACGTAGCAGATTGCTATTTTGAATTTGATTATCATTTACTAAGTCCGGTGTTTGCTTCTATTTCTAAAGCAGGTTATGCTGGTCGTGGTTTTGATGTGAATGCGATAGATAAAACCATTATAGGAATGGGAGGCGTTACTGCAGATAATTTAGAGGCATTTAAAACTTTAGGCTTTAAAGGTGTTGGTGTTTTAGGAGGTATTTGGAATAGTGAGACCCCAATTGCTGTTTTCCAAAAAATGAAACAAGACTTTTAAATAATTGGAATAAAATAAAGCAATTCCATAACAAGAAATTATGACAGAATCATAAGCTCTATATTATAGAATTGCGCTACTATATATCCAAATTACAGCATATTGCCGAATTAGATTTATAAAAAATTATTTTCTAGAAAATATGCCTTATTATGCTTCACCTCTAGCAGGATATCCTTGTTTTAATATATAATCTATTCCGTTTAATACATCTTTAAATTGCGGACGGCCAAATGGCATTGATTGTATAGATTCCCAATATACGGTACCATCTTTATGGATTAAAAACAATCCAGGTTCACTAAAGTGATCTGGTTCTTTTTCATTGATTCCTTTCGATATAAATAATCCCCATTTTCTGGCTTCCTCTATAGAAAAACCGTAACCTAAAGGTATATTTGAAATATTCCATTCTTGGTAGGTTGCTTTTGCAAGGGCTTCTGTATTTGTGCTAATAGCAATTACGTTGACGCCTCTTTCTGTGAAATCGTTAATTTTAGTTTGTAATTCTTCTAATTGCATTTTACAAACAGGACAGTGTTTTCCTCTAAAGAAAACAATTAATGTAAAGTTTTCTGGTTTTTGATCCTGTAAACTCCATGTCGTATCGTTAACTAATTGGACGTTTAATACTGGTGCTTTTTCTTGTGGTTTTATCATTGCGAATTGTTTTTTTGTGAATAAATGTAATGAACAAGCTTTATTTAAAGGTGCTCGTAATACCATGTAATGCAATTGATTTCTAGTGTTTTACAAAATACTACAATTTTGTCATTTTTCCTCTTTTCATTGCTAATTGACTGTCTAAATCACTTATAGATTTGGAAATAGAATTCATAAAACTATCCTGATTTGAATGCGCATATAACCTTGGTCCGAAAACACTTAAACGAATGTTGCAAGTTTTATCCGTTGCATCTAATGCTGTTTTTTCTGTTTTCAAACAAACATCTGCTCTTATAATCATGGAAAACTTGACAAATAAACGTTCTAACTTTTCGGTGGTAAATGCCTCTAATTTTTTACTTGCTTCTACGTCGTGATATTCGAAATTTATAGTCATGCTCTTTTTCATTTATAATTAATTAATAATTATCCTTCTATGGTAAAATTAATTATAAATAAGCACTAACATTGGCGTTAACGCTATTAATATGGACTCATATGAAATTGGAAACTAAATACGGTAGCTATTACTCTTTTAAAGGTCTTCAAAGCGTTGGTTATACTTTTTTTTTAGCGCAACTCTTCCATAATTTCGGCAAACAATGCATAAGAACGTATTCTGTCTTTGATAGCATAGATGTTAGTAACCGCTATCAATTCATCGGCATTCGTTTGTTCCATAAATGCTTTTACTTGTGCTTTAACGGTAGCCTTACTTCCAATGAAAGAATACTTTAGCATTTGGTGTATTTGCGGATTTTGTAGCACCTGTTTTAATTCGGCAGTCATTGCTGTTGGTGGTTGTACATAATCTCGTTTACCGGTGAATATCCCAACAATCATTTTAATTAAGGAAGTGGATAGATTTTGAGCTTCTTCATCTGTATCTGCAATGATTATATTTACGCCAACCATCACGTATGGCTTTTGTAATACTTCGGATGGCTGAAACTCACTGCGATAAATCTTCAAGGCATCCCATAAATGTGCTGTAGCAAAGTGACTAGCAAAAGCATAAGGCAATCCTTTTTTAGCTGCCAAATGGGCACTATCTGTGCTCGAACCTAAAATATAAACAGGAACATCGACACCTTCTGCAACGGTAGCACGGACTTTAGAAGTCGCATTTTCTGCGGAAAAATAGGTTTGTATTTTTTCTAATTCGTTAGGAAATGAATGTGCAGCTTGCATAAAATCAGAACGTATGGCTTGTGCTGTTTCTCTATCTGTTCCTGGTGCTCTACCCAAACCAAGATCTATTCGATTCGGATATATGGCTCCCAATGTACCAAACTGTTCTGCGATGATTAACGGCGAATGATTGGGCAGCATAACACCTCCAGAACCAACACGAATAGTACTAGTTCCTTGTGCGACATAGCCAATTAATATCGAAGTTGCACTACTTGCAATATTAGACAAATTATGATGTTCTGCCAACCAATAGCGTGTGTAACCAAAGGTTTCGGCATGTTGTGCTAATTCTAATACATTGGTATAGGTTTCTTTTAGCGTATGGCCATTAGAAACTAAAGCAAGGTCTAAGATGGAGTAAGATGTTGAATTTGTTTTCATATGTGGGTATAATTCATTGTAACAGTACGTGTAGTATAGTCGTTTTTCTTCTACAAAATTACATAATGTAGTCTGTTTCTGAATAGATTGTACGTATTAATAAAATATCCTTTTTTTTAATTTTTATTTCGAAAATTAAATGCTTCCATTTCCATTCGCTATTCTGTACTAAGGTTCTTATAATAGTCGTATTTTTGCAGCATATTGCATTTTAAAATAGTTAGACGATAAGAAAAGAAGATATGATTATACCTAAATTACATTATATAGCAGCAGGAGATTCCGAAAAAGAAATTTTAGAAAACATACAAAAAGCATGTACTTCTGGTGTAGAATTAGTGCAACTTGGTATGGCGAATGCTTCCGAAAAAAAGCTTTTAAAGATTGCTAAAGAAGCGATTAAAATTACTTCAGTTTTTCAAACCAGATTAGTGATTAGCGGTTATTATAAAGTAGCAAAAGAAATTAAAGCAGATGGTGTCTATTTAGAAAAAACGGACGCCTCACCTACTATCGTTAGAAAACATTTATATGCTTGGCAAAGCATTGGCGGATCGGCAAATACTTTAGCCGATTGTGAAAAATTATTAGATGCATCTATTGACTATATTGTGTTAGGACCTTTTAGAGAAACAAAAACCAACGCTAATTTAGGTCCGGTTTTAGGAATAAAAGGATATACGGCAATTACAGATGTCTTAAAAACACCAATCCCCATTATTGGTTTTGGAGGCATCACCACCGGAGATGTTGCAGCTATATTAAAAACAGAAATTTCAGGTATTGCTGTTTCTGAAGCGATTACCCAAAATTTTGATGGCATTAAAACCTTTCACCAATTACTAAACGCATCAGCAACCCAAGAACAACGTCATACCTTTGAATAAATGAGCGATATCGTAACGTCTATAGTAGTAAAAGATTTAGATGGTGTTTCCGTAGATTTAATGACCCGCTATAAAAATAAAGTGTTGCTACTAATTATCTATAATAATGATTGTTTGGGTTGTACTGGTCGCGCTATTCCTTTGGCATACGACTTTCAACAGAAATATCCAGCCATTCAAGTTGCAGGTATTCATGCCGATTTTGTAAATCGAGAAGGCACAAAAGAAAATATTAAAAGTGTTTTTACCAGTGGTGAAAATCCGTTTCCAATTTATATCGATGAAGGGCACAAAGTGTACGATCAATTTGAATCGGAAGGCACACCACAATGGTTACTTATAACAGAAAAAGGTGCATTGTTTCGTTCTATTTTCGGCTCTCAAGATAATGCGAAGAATAGATTGTATTATGCTATAGAAAGTATGGTATAAAAAAAAGCGATGTATTTGTTACATTTTATTTCTTAGATCCAACACATTCGGTGTTTTTGGAATACATATCTAAATTTCTGAGGAGGAAGAACTTTTCATTAGAGCACAATACCTTTTCTATATTCTGAAATTCTTTCAAAATAAAGTATCTTACTAGTTCATTCACAAATCACTACAAAATGAATCGACGTACCAACACGTATTCCAGAAGGGAATTTGCTAAACTTTCAGGAATAGGACTTGCATCTATTCCGTTGCTATCTTTTCAAAATCCTTTATATAAATTACAGCAGGAACCAGTAGCAGATCTACAGGTACATTTGTTTTCTAAACATTTACAATTTCTCAATTACAGCGATATGTCTGCGGCAGCGGTAGCAATGGGTTTTGATGGTTTAGATTTAACAGTGCGACGAAAAGGCCATGTTCTACCAGAAAATGTAATAGAGGATCTACCAAGAGCTGTAGCAGCAATGAAAAAACACGGACTTACTCCAAAGCTAATGAGCACGAACGTGTGGAATGCTAGCAACATCGTGAATAAAACAGTCTTAGAAACGGCAAGTACACTTGGGTTTACCCATTACCGAACCGATTGGTTAAAATACCCAGAGGACAAGTCCATTACAGAGCGTCAAACTCTTTATGGAAAACAAGCAAAAGCGTTAGAAGTGTTAAATGAAAAATTAGGACTTATTGGTAGCTATCAAAACCATTCTGGGAATCATGTTGGTGCTCCTATTTGGGATTTACTTCCCATTTTGGAAGCTACAGAAGGTAGATTTATAGGATCACAATATGATATTAGACATGCTGTTGTAGAAGGTGGTCAAAGCTGGGAATTAGGTTTGCGACGCATAAAACCTTTCATTAATTCTATCGTAATAAAGGATTTTAAATGGGGAATTGTAAATGGCACATGGCAACCAATAAACGTTCCGATTGGGGAAGGCATGGTCGATTTTAATCGTTATTTTTCACTACTTAAGAAATATGAAATTAATGTTCCTGTTTCGCTACATGTCGAACACGATTTAGGTGGTGCAGAAGAAGGACATCCCAAAATAACAATTCCTAACAAGGAAGTGTTTTCTAGAATTAAAAAGGATCTCACGTATTTAAAAGAAGCCTGGAAAAATGCAGAGTAGTATTTTCAACCGATACCAAATACATGCTATTTAAATAGAAACGCTTTATTTGAGTTGCAAGCGTTTAAACAAAAAAAGCCCATCCAAATAATGGATGGGCTTTGGTACTATTGGAAGTATATATTAGATAACTTTTACGTTAACTGCATTTAATCCTTTGTTTCCTTCTTGTAAATCAAATTCCACTTGGTCACTTTCTCTAATCTCATCGATTAATCCTGAAATGTGTACAAAATGATCTTTGTCGACTCCTTCTTCTGTGATAAATCCGAATCCTTTGGTGTCGTTGAAAAATTTTACTGTTCCTTTACTCATAATAATAATAATTGTAATTAATAATTTGATGCAAAGATAGTACCAATTAATTTATAAACTACTACCAATCGATAGGAAAATAATCTTTTAAAAATTTTCCCGACCAATGTTTACCGGTATTTATCCCGTCAATAAGCGGATCCATTACCCTTGCCGCACCATCGACAATATCTAAAGGCGGTTGAAAATCGTGTACTTCTACCTTTTTCTTCGATAATTCTGCTGGATCTTCGTCTGTTACCCACCCTGTATCGACAGCATTCATATAAATTCCTGACTTAGCAAAGGTTGCTGCCGAGGTATGTGTAAGCATATTTAAGGCTGCTTTTGCCATATTGGTATGCGGGTGTCTGTCTACTTTTTTAAACCTATGGAACTTCCCTTCCATCGCCGAAACATTAATAATATGTTTCTTGCCCGTATTTTCTTTCTTCATTAAATTAGACAAGCGATTGCACAGTACAAATGGTGCAACGGCATTTACAAGTTGCACTTCTACCATTTCGGTAGTTTCGATTTCTCCTAATTTTAAACGCCAGCTGTTCGTTTTTCTTAAATCTACTTGTTGCAAATCGGCATCCAACTGGCC
>JAGPUY010000429.1 GCA_018067265.1 Oceanihabitans sp.
CCTTACTAATCTCCTAATACTCTCATCTCTAAATGTCAACGTAACAAAAATCGCTTCTTGATCATGCCTACACTCTTCCAGCAATTATATTATGGGAATCGTGACCAACAGAACTTGCGATTGCGCCTTCTTTTAATCCGAAATTTTTAATAAATGCGATTGCTGGTTTATCGTTGTTATAGCGATTTACGACCGTCATTTTCAATATATCTGTTGTGGTATTAGAAACAAGGTTTCCGTTTTCTATAGTAGCTTCTTCAATAAGTTCGTTAGTTACTAATTGCCCTTCTAAAGCTTCAATCACTCTAATTTTTTCTGCGGAAGAATTAAACTTAAAATCTGCAACCTTTTTCTTTTCCGTGTTGAAATTATTTAGGTTTTGAAAAGCGACATCTTTAATGTTTACTTTTCCAAAGTCATACACCAACTCCCCATTTATATAGGTCTGAAGGGTTTTAAAATCTTTTAAATCTTCGACTACAATACAATCTGCAGCATCACCAACTTGTAGTAAACCAACATCTAGATTATAATGTTTTACCGGATTTATACATGCTGCTTGCAACACTTGAAACACATCTATGTTTTTGGCTACTGCTCTTGCACATAATGCATTGATATGTGAAATAATTAAATCGTCTGGATGCTTATCATCACTACAAAACATCATGTTTTCAAAATGTTCTGGCATTAAATCGATTAAGGCTTCAAAGTTTTTTGCTGCACTACCTTCACGAATAAGAATTTTCATGTCTTTTTGCAATTTCTCTAAACCTTCGGCAAAGGTGAAACACTCGTGATCGGTAGAAATTCCTGCTGCTATATATTTGGTAATATCTTCGCCTCGAACGCCTGGAGCATGACCATCTACAGGTTTGTTATTTTGTTTTGCGTGTGTTATTTTTTTCAGGACTTCTTCATCATCAAATAAAACGCCTGGATAATTCATCATTTCGGCTAGATATTTAATATCTGGATTTTCCATTAATTTCTTAATGTCTTCCGAATCGATAATCGCTCCTGCAGATTCAAAACTAGTTGCAGGAACACAACTTGGTGCTCCGAAGTTGAATTTTAACGGCACTTGTTTTCCATTTTCAATCATGAACTCCACTCCTGCTACTCCTAAAACATTTGCTATTTCATGCGGATCAGAAACGGTAGAAACGGTACCATGCTGTACTGCTAGTTTAGCAAACTCACTTGGTACCAACATAGAGCTTTCAATATGAATGTGTGCATCTACAAAACCTGGGAGAATATATTGGTTGTTCGTTGTTTCTTTTTCTGTAATCGATGTTATTTTGCCATCTGCAATAGTAACTTCTCCTTTGTAGATTCTTTTGTTAGGTATATCTACTATGTTTCCTTGTAATATCATTAAAATGGAATTGAATTATAAAAATGTAAGATAAAGCAAAAAAGCTTCCCTTAAAAACGGAAGCTTTTTTTTATTTTGTTTTAGCAGTACTATTTTTTAATGCCTTTCTGTGATTGCTTTACATTTCCTAAAATTAGGAAATAAAAGTGCTAGTTACGCTTTTCATATTCTCGACGAATCCCTTTAACAATCAAAACATTACTAATCATTTCTTCTTTTTCTTTAATGGTTTTTAGGCTTGCGAATCGAACAACATTCATTATTTCTGTTGCGCTGAGTTCATATTTTTCGGAAAGCATTTTTAAATCTATTTTTGGTTGTAGTTTCTTATTTACCGGAATCGCATTTTGCCATAATTCATATCTTTCGGAAGCATTGGGTAATAAAAACGGAACTTTTACTTGAAATCTCTGACTGATTATGGGGTCTTGAATATTATCCTTTACAGCAAAAATGAGTATTCCGTTAAAGTTCTCCATGACATGCAATAGATAGGAAACCTCTTGATTAGCATAGGAATCGTGTGCATCTCCTACTTCTGTCCTTTTTCCAAATAGCGCATCGGCTTCATCAAAAAACAAAATACTATTTGATTTTTCAGCAAAACGAAGTACGTCTATTAGATTTTTTTCGGTCTCTCCAATATATTTTGAAATAATACGAGATAGGTTTACGCGATATACGCTTTGATTCGTTTTCTTTCCTAATAACGTTGCGGTTAAAGTTTTTCCGGTACCTGGAGGTCCATGAAACAAGGCAAAATAACTAGGTTTTATTTTATTTGACATTTCCCATTCTTTAAAAAACACAGCCCTATATGCTATCCAATCTAATATATCTTCTAATCCTTCCTTTGTTTTATCATTCAAAACTAGATGCTCCCAATTCCAATCGGTATGTAAAACTTCTGCATTTTTCATTGTACTCGGAATACTAGAAAACGTTGCGCTAACTTCTATCCGTAATGGATCGCCATTAGGTTCAAACAAGGTATAGTTTAAATTTAAATCGGAAAGAATGCCGCTAAACGCTAAGCTATCTCCCCATTTAATTTTTAAAAATCGAGGATACTTTTCACTAGCCTTTTTAAAATAAACGGTATGCATAAAAACGGCTAATTGCTCTTTAACCGCATGATTATCGGAATTATAGGTATATCCAGCAATGGTGTTTGTGCCATCCAGAATAAAATCTAACTTTAACTCTTTTGGATTCGAAACGACATACGAAGAAATCGCCGTTTTGTTGCTTGTTAATCGATGCTTTTGAGAAAATTCTTTAGGATTCACTGGTAGTGAAATCGGGTTTGGTTGTACTTTACTTAAGGTAGAAAAACGCCTATCTGTATACGCAAATATTAGCACCTTAATTAGTTTATCTGGACTTCCCATAATTCCTTTTTTAAATATTTCACTGTGAAAACCTGGTTGTTTATAGTAGCAATTAAATCGATTGAAAGTAATTATATTTCAAGACCAAAGTTTCTATAAGAATCTCTCCTTTTTCAGCATTTAGCTTTCCTATTTCCCAGCACATTGGCCAGACATGAAATAAGCGCCAACGTAATAAAACGGCATGTTGTTCATCTAAAACATCGATATCGATTGCTTTAATGGGTTGCTTTATTTCATTTTGAAAAGAATCCTGACACCAATTGGCTAGTGTCATATTTTCTTCGGTAATCATACCTTTTTTTAATGTGAGTGGTGTATAAATAATATTGGAAGGAAGTTGATGTAGGAATCTATTTTCGCCACCTTCTTTTAAGGGTTTACTTTCTGATTGCGCATGCAAACCAACCACAGACTGAAAACCGACTTCTAATTGCTTCGCTTTAGGCAAACCTATAAAAGTCACATTAAAATGGAAACCGACAATGGGATATACATCTTTAGCCATCGTTTTATTTTGCTTCTAAAATGGATATTCCTTCATGCACCAAAATCATGCTTTCTATAGCTATTTCATTAGAATCTGCTTTTAAACTTGCCGATTGTACTTTACTTGGCCAAGCATTTTCTAGCACCCAAGTTATTATGGGCTCATGATTTTCATTAAGTAGTTTTATAGATACACTTCTTCTATATAAAGATCCTGTATTGTTTCCTTCTTGAAAGAAATAGGTTTTTTGCCATTCTTTAAAAAAGTCAAAATCGCCTTGATACGTGCCTCTTTTTAAAGTAACATCACTAAACTTGGTAAGACCAGGTTGTTTCGTTTTATTGTATTTTTTACTGATTCCGGAACGGTATTCTATAACTTCTGTTTCAAAATCTAATCCGCTTACTTCTGAGAATTCTATTCTAAAATCGTCTCCCCATTCTACGGAGAAATGAAATTTTACCAAAGGGTATTCTCCAACTGCAGCCATAACTTTATATTTAAAATTAATTTACCAAAATAAACGTAAAATCTTACAAACTAGATGTTTACAATTATAAATATACATATTTTACTGGAGATTTTGATCATTCTATTTTATAAAGTTTTTCTATCACTAATTATTAAGCACAAAATAAAGGAAATAAAAAAGCCTTCCAGAAATGGAAGGCTTTTTTATTTCCTTTATTATTTTTTACTCCTTAAAATTCTTTACACCTTTCACCAACCAATCATAATATGCATCTGCATTTGGTGTATATGCAGTGGTATGATTTAACAATTCCATATCATGGTTTAATAACACATAAAAAGGTTGTGAGTTATTCTGAAAATTCAGCGTTTGTAAGGTTGCCCATTTATCGCCAATGGTCTTAATATTTTTAATGCTTCCGTTGTGCTTCAAAAACTGAAACTGTTCATTTTCTTCCAATTCTTTTCTATCATCTACATATAAAGAGATAATAACATATTCTTCATTTAACACATTATAAATCTTGTCTTTACTCCAAACTTGTTCTTCCATTTTACGGCAATTCACACAAGCCCAACCAGTAAAATCTAACATGATTGGTTTGTTTTCTGCCTTAGCAGCAGCAACGCCTTCTTCTAAATCTTTATAGCAATTTAGACCTAAGGGACAATCGGATTCTTTTTCATATAAACTATACGGTAAAGGTGGCGGAAAACCACTTAACAACTTTAAGTTTGCGTGTTCTGTATTGGTTAAACCGGGAATTAAATACACTACAAATGCACCTACTAAAACAGCGAAAGAAATTCTACCGAAGCTTAATTTTTTAAGCGGGCTATCATGTGGAAACTTAATTTTTCCTAATAAATACAATAATAAACCAATTCCTAGAACAATCCAGATACCAATAAATACTTCCCGTTTTAAAAGTCCCCAATGTTTTACTAAATCGGCATTAGATAAGAATTTAAAAGCCATTCCTAATTCTAAAAATCCTAGAACCACTTTAACGGTATTTAACCAACCACCAGATTTTGGTAATGCGTTTAACCATTTTGGAAACATCGCAAATAAAGTAAACGGTAATGCTAATGCTAGTCCGAAACCAGTCATTCCCATAGTCAGTTGCATCGCGCCACCATCACTAGTTAAAGATCCTGCCAATAACGAACCTAAAATAGGTCCTGTACAAGAAAACGAAACAATAGCTAGCGTTAATGCCATAAAGAAAATACCGATAATTCCGCCAACGTTAGAAGCGGAATCCATTTTATTTCCCCAAGATGCTGGTAAGGTGATTTCATAAAAACCAAAGAACGAGAATGCAAAAAATGCGAGTATGATAAAGAAAATAATATTTAACCATACGTTAGTCGAAATGGTATTTAATATCTCTGGATTTAGCGAATCTAAAAAGTGAAATGGTAAACTTAGTAGCACATAAATGACAAGAATAAATAATCCGTAAAGCATGGCATTTGCTAATCCTTTTTGCGAATTACTTGCACTTTTTGTAAAAAAGGAAACCGTTAACGGAATCATAGGAAACACACAAGGTGTTAATAAGGCTATTAATCCGCCAAGAAAACCAAGAACAAAAATACCGAAATTCGATTTTTCTTTAACTTCTTCTTTTTCATATTTCTCCCAACCGGTAACATTAAGTTGTAATTTATCTGACAATTCTTTACTTCTTGCATCGACAGCTGTAGTAGCTTCTGCATTAGAACTTCCATCTAAATTTGTAGTAAAGGTATAGGTCGTTGGTGCAAGACATTTTACGGCATCACAAGCCTGGTAAAACACTTCTGCTTCTATTGTTTTTAATTCGGAGTTTAAAACTTTAAATTTTTGCTTGAAAACGGCTTTGTTTTCAAAATAGCGCACTTTCATTTGAAACGCTTGTTCAAAAACTTCTTTGGTTTTAGATTCTTCTAAATCACCCACCAATTCATAATCTTGTGACGCATTATTAAAACTAAACTCGGTTGGTATTGGACCTAATTCGGAATCCTCTACAACCTTTTGCGAGTAAAAATGCCAGTCTTTATCTATACTTGCTTCGTATGCAACTTCATATAAATCCTTTTCTATTTTCGTGATATTGGTTGTCCATTTTACAGGTTCTAGAATATTGGAATTGGCAGTATTAGAATCCCTAGGAAGTTCAAAATTTAAAACTTCGCTATCAAAAATACACTTTTCGTCATCACATGCTTGAAAAAACACTTCGGAAGAAATA
>JAGPUY010000442.1 GCA_018067265.1 Oceanihabitans sp.
TCTTACGCAGCAACCATTTTGTTTTAAACTTACTTTAGTACTAGCCGCCAAAACCAAGCCAAGAACCCGGAAAACCGAAATAAAAACATCAAAGCAACAAATAGAAGCTGTTAAAAAACACGATAAAGCCCTTTAAAAGTAATACATGACAGCTTTGTAAACGCATATAAAATGAGTTGTAAACAAAATAATAGCATCTGCAAATATGTCAGTTAACCTAAACACTTTTGATGACAGACACCAAATAAGTAGCATCGAACTTGGTTATTGTAATTCGGAAAACACAGTAATTATTAGAAATAACCGTTTTCAAAAAAGGACAAAGAACAATCTAAAAGAATCTTCTAGATCATTACGCAAGGAAATGGCAAAACACAAAAAAGCCGAAGTGTATACTTCGGCTTTTCATTTATAATAGCACTGTATTCTAAAAACGACCTTTTACATAGTGCTTACAGAAGCCTTCATCTCCGCCTCAAAAAGCGTTGTAAAATGTTTTAATAGTTTTTCTTTTACTTCTTCTATATCTACTTCTTTTTTACCAAGTTCTACGTGCAGCGATGTCACCGCTTTACCACGAATACCACAAGGTATCATATTATCGAAATAACCAAGATTCGCATTTACGTTTAGAGCAAAACCATGCATAGTAACCCAACGAGAAGCACGAACGCCCATAGCACAAATTTTTCTTGCAAAAGGTGTTCCTACATCTAGCCAAACTCCGGTTTCTCCAGAACTACGTTCGGCTTTCAAACCGTATTCTTCTAAAGTAAGAATAATCATTTCTTCTAGAAAACGAAGGTATTTATGGATGTCGGTAAAAAAGTTATCTAAATCTAAAATAGGATAGCCAACAATTTGTCCTGGTCCGTGATAGGTAATATCGCCACCTCTATTTACTTTATAAAAGCTTGCGCCTTTTTCGGCAAGTTGTTCTTCGTTCACTAATAGGTTAGACATGTCGCCACTTTTACCCAAAGTATATACATGTGGATGTTCTACTAATAAAAAATAGTTCGTCGTTGGCAAATTCAATGCTTGCCTTCTATTTTTTATTTTAGTATCTACAACCGATTTAAATAAAGTCTCTTGATAGTCCCAAGTGTCTTTATAATCTTGTACTCCTAAATCTTGTAATTCTACGATTTTATTCAAAGTAATATGCTTCTTTTTAATCTTCTAATTGCACGTCTAAAGCCATCTCTTCTGGAGCCTTTATCATTTCAATAAAGTTCATTTTTAAAGTAACCGATTTTTTATCGTCGCTAATCACGGCGTTTTTATTGGTTACCGACTTTATTTCTTTTGGGAAAGTATATACCAACGTATAAGTCATTGCATCAAAGATTTCTCTAGAATCACCCATTTCGCTTATTTCGGCATCCAAGGTTTCCATATCTTCTGGAGCAATCTCATAATCTTCTTTGATAAATCGAGAAAATGTTTTTCCGTCGTAGGTAAAATCTACATACTCAAAAACACTTTCAGATGCTTTAGCGACAGCACTTTCACCCATTTTACCGAATTGCGAATTGCTTTCGGAATTCATCTTTTTGGCTTCTTCAATTTTTGCTAAAGCTTCTGGTAATTCTTTTAAATTAGTAAATGTAGAACCAAAGCCTAAATCGAAAACACCAGCTTCTTCATCCATTTTCATTTTAATGACAATGTTTTCCAAATTCTTTAGTTTCGCTTGTTCTTCTTGTGGTAAAGTAGCGATACTATCTGCTTTTTCTACCAACATATCTTTAAAGTACATGACGCTATCTAGCTTCATTTTTTCTTTACCATCGTCTTTTTTTCCGCCACCCATTTCTTCCATGGTTTTCATCACTTCACTCATATCATAACGCATGATAAATTCTCCAGAACCATCTGGATTAAAGCTTATTTCTTCGGTAAAATTACAACTGGTTAATAAAAAAACGCTTGCAATTGCTAGTAAAAATTGTTTCATTCTTAAAGATTTTAATGTGAAACAAAGGTACGTATTTTATCTTTCCGGATTATTTAAAATTACTAATGCTGCAATCACACCAGGAACCCATCCGCAGATCCATAATATAAAAACAATTAGTATCGATCCGCAGCCTTTATCTAAGACGGCTAAAGGTGGACATAAAATTGACAGTAAGACTCTCCAAAAACTCATTTGATTTGATTTAATTGATTAATGATGTGCCTATAAGACGTAAAGATTTCTAGTTTGTTACAATTTGCAATAGCGATAGTAGTGGCATCCTTTTTTTTTGTAAAAAGTTTCGATTTATTCCTCTCCTGAAAAAAAAGATATAACGAATAGCGCGGCCCTCTGAAGCTTTTTTTTAAGCGAAAGAGGGATTGCCCAAAAAAGCATTTTCTAATTACTAGCTTTAATGTATCTTTGTGGCTTCTTAAAAAACATAAAATTAACATGTCGCAATTATCGGAACAAGAATTAGTACGAAGAGATAAGTTAGCCAAATTACGCGAATTAGGCATTAACCCATATCCAGCAGATTTATACCCTTTAACCCATCTTTCTAGTAAGATAAAGAAGGAATTTAAAGAAGGTGAAAAAGTAAATATCGCTGGACGATTAATGTCAAGACGTATTCAAGGTAATGCGAGTTTTGCCGAACTTCAAGATAGTGAAGGCAGAATACAAGTATATTTTAATAGAGACGAAATTTGTGCTGGTGAAGACAAAACCAAGTACAATGAGGTATATAAAAAATTACTAGATATTGGTGATTTTATTGGTATTGAAGGCGAATTATTCACTACTAAAGTGGGACAAAAAAGTGTTCGAGTTACCAACTTTACACTTTTAAGTAAGTCTTTAAAACCATTACCATTACCAAAAGAAGATGCGGAAGGAAATTTACACGATGCCTTTAACGATCCGGAATTACGTTACAGACAACGTTATGCCGATTTAGTAGTAAACCCAAAAGTAAAAGAGGTTTTTGTAAAAAGAACCAAGCTTTTTAATGCGATGCGTTCCTTCTTTAATGACGCCGGATATTTTGAAGTAGAAACGCCAATCTTACAGCCAATTCCTGGTGGAGCAGCTGCACGACCTTTTACTACGCATCACAACTCTTTAGACATTCCGTTATACATGCGAATTGCTAATGAGTTATACCTAAAACGTTTAATTGTTGGTGGTTTTGATGGTGTGTATGAGTTTTCTAAAAACTTTAGAAACGAAGGAATGGACCGAACGCACAATCCGGAATTTACAGCAATGGAAATTTATGTGTCTTATAAAGATTACAACTGGATGATGGATTTCTGTGAGCAATTACTAGAACATTGTGCTATTGCCGTAAACGGAACAAGTAAAGCTACTTTTGGAGAACACGAAATAGACTTTAAAGCGCCTTATGCTAGAATTACTATGGCCGATTCTATTAAGCATTTTACTGGTTTTGATATTTCGGATAAAACTGAAGATGAAATTAGAGAAGCTGCAAAAGGAATGGGAATTGCTGTTGATGCAACCATGGGGAAAGGAAAGCTTATTGATGAAATTTTTGGTGAGAAGTGTGAAGGGAACTACATACAGCCAACGTATATTACAGACTACCCGAAAGAGATGAGTCCGTTATGTAAAGAACATAGAGACAACCCAGAACTTACCGAGCGTTTTGAGTTAATGGTTTGTGGTAAAGAAATTGCAAATGCATATTCGGAATTAAATGACCCAATTGACCAACGTGAGCGTTTTGAGCACCAATTAAAACTGGCTGCAAAAGGAGATGATGAAGCAACCGAATTTATAGACCATGACTTTTTACGTGCTTTAGAATATGGTATGCCACCAACTTCTGGAATGGGAATTGGTATGGATCGATTAATCATGTTTTTAACGAATAATCAAAGTATACAGGAAGTTTTATTCTTTCCGCAAATGCGACCAGAGAAAAAAGCGTTAGCAATAAGTGACGAAGCTAAAGATGTTTTAAAAATATTAAAAGCTGCTGAAAAATTAGAATTAAACGATTTAAAAGGAAAGTCTGGTTTATCGAATAAAAAATGGGATAAAACCATAAAAGAACTGACAAAAAACAATCTTGCCAAAGTGGAGAAAACGGAGGATGGTTTGTTTGTGGAAATAGTATAAATTTCTGCGAAAGCAGAAATCTCATTATAAGAAACAGATTGCTTCGTTTCACTCGCAATGACATACGAATAGAAAAGGAACTACAGAAATGTAGTTCCTTTTTTTGTAGCTCTTCTTTTATATTTAATTCTTTATATTTATAGCAAAAACATGCTATTGACGAATAAGCGATATACTTATTTATTTGTTTTTCTATTTTTCTTTTTCGAGTTTAGTTATAGCCAAGTGGAAGCCGTAATTATAGATAATGAAGGATGGGCAAAAGGTAATTACATAGAAATTGGAATTGGAAGACCTGGAAGTTTTGGTGCTAGAACAGAAAACAAACCTGCAAGCTTTCACGAAAACAGAGAATACCTAACGAATAAGTTTGGGTTTATCGCGAATCCGCAAAAAGATAATTGGATAGATTATGATGGTGATTTTTTTACACCAGGAATAGCTGAAGAAGGATTTACGCTAGAAATAAATGGTGTGAATTACAGCAATAACTCGAATCCTAGAAATGTTTCTTTTGATATACCAGGAAAAGTAAGTAGTGCTTCTACGCTACTTTCCAGCTGTTACTCCGACTATTCCCAACTTTTTTGGGAAGGAGAAATAGAAAATCTTCAGGTTAAAAGGTTTTACAATATTACCTCAGACGGTCTCTTTATTAAGATGTCTACCATTATTTATAATGCATCCTCGGAAACAAAACGAAACCTTTTTTTTATGCATAGTGTAGATCCTGACAACAATCAGGTTATCTTAAATCCGTATGAATTTAATACCGATATGGAAATAATTTCGCAAGGATCTTCTACAAATAACATTAGTTTTGTTAGCGCTTCGCAACCACCAAGTTTTAATGTAAATGATTTAGGATTCATTGACGATTCTGATGGATCTGTGGTTAGTTTTTATGCTTTAGATAGTAGATCGAGAGTTAGTTATGGTGGTTTTTTTAATCGCATGGCTTCCGAGGTTTGGAATGGCTATGCATTTACTACCGCAGAAGGTAGTACATCGACACAAGTAGATGAGGCTATTTCTATCGCTTTCAATCTAGGAAATATTGCGCCAGACGAAACCACAGTTTTTACATATTATTATATTCTAGAAGAACTGGATGTAAGTTTTGATCCGCCGCCAGTCATAAATATTTCGCATGTAAACCCACTACCATGCGAACCGGATACGGGTCAAATTATTGCCATTGGTTTAGACCCAAATGAAAACTATACGACTGGATACACCTTTAATGGTATACCAAGTACTCCTGAAATTTATACTGCAGATACTAATGGAAGTATTACTCTTAGCAGCTTAGCGTCTGGCATGTATTCTAATTTTACTTTCACGGATGCACTTTGTGAAAACGAAATCGATACCCAAATAGAGATTTTAAGTAGCTTCACTCCTTTTGATGCCACATTAAAAGTGACTTCTCCATTATTTGCTGTAAGCAATGCCGTAGAAATTATTGTTGTTGGAGATGGCGAATTTGAGTTCCGATTGGATGAAGGTGCATATCAAACTTCCAATATTTTTAGTAATATTGGTCAAGGTCTTCACCATTTTTATATCCGAAATAATTTGGACTGCCATGAAATTATTCTGGAGAAACTCTTTTTTAATTACCCGAGCTTCTTCACGCCAAATGGAGATAACATACATGATTATTGGTCCATTGAAAGTGCAGCATCACTTCAAGTTTTAAAAGTCTCCATATATAATAGGCACGGTAAATTATTAAAACAAATTGGCAGTAATAGCCATGGATGGGATGGTACTTTTAATGGCGATTTTGCCCCAACCGACGACTATTGGTTTACGCTTCACTATTTAGACGATGAAAACGAAGAAAGAATTTTTAATGGCCATTTTACATTAAAACGTTAAAAATAGCCTAGCAGTTTATATTACTAATGAACCTCTAACTTATAACCAACACCATGCACATTAATTATTTTAATAGAGCTATCCTCTTTTAACTTGTTTCGCAATTTAGAAATATAGGTATCTAAACTTCTACCAACAATAACGCCTTTGTCTTCCCAAACTTTTTTAGTGAGTTCTTCTCGTTTAATTACTTGATTGGGCTGTGCTACAAAAAGTGCTAGTAATTCACATTCTTTTTTAGACAGGCTAATCTCGGTAGCTTCTTTTATCAGTTTGTTTTGTTCTGGATAAAATTTAAATCTTCCTAAAGCGGTAAAATCAACAGCATCTGTTTCTATTTTTTGTTTCGATGTACGTCTATACGAAAACACAACAAGCAGTAACAAAAACACTAAAAACAGGATATATAGAACTTTGGTTTGGGTTTTATTTTGCGCTGGTACTTCTGTAAACTGTACGGCGACCTGATAGCATCCTTTTTTTAATTCTCTTCCGCGACAAGGTATAATTCCTTTCTCTGCATTTTCTTGCATGGCATAACTGTAGGCAACTTCAAAATCTTCACATTGGGTTACTTCAGTTATATAATGTTGTGGTAAATCTGCTTTTTCAAAACTACGTTTAATAATAGCCACCAAACTATCTGGCTGAATACTTAAGGTATTTTCAAAGGTTACTTGAAATTTATTTTCATCTAAAGCAATTACCGGACTAACCACAGAAGTAGTATCGCCGTTTGTGAGTAATAATTGATGTCCGACTTCACGCAAAGACACTTTTACCAGTTCCGGAAAGTGGTCCTTAGTATCTTTATTACAAGATAAAATGCAACTGAGAAGTACACATAAAGTGAAACTTCTAAATAAATATATAGTCTTTGTATTCATAATTATTGGTAAATAACATACAATTTGATGACTTTTTACACTAGTTGACACTTCTTTTACATTCTTTTGACACTTTCCATATATCCATCTTCTAGTTTTACAGTAGTTCAAAAGGAATTAATTATAAATCATTAAATTTACTTATTATGAAAAAGAGTCTTATTATTTTATGTGCAGTTCTTATTACATTAAGCTTAACCGCTTTTGGAGTACTGAATTGGAAGGATATTAAAACGGAAGCTTCCGAAAAAAGAGAGATTGCTATGCATAGCACTTCCGCAGAAAAAGAAAATACCAATGCTAATTACCAAGGTCCTGTTGGTCCTCTATTTATAACCCAAACCGAAAAAACAAAACGAATAGAAGATTTTAATTATAATGTTGGTCCGAGATTTGGTCCCATTAAAAAAAGTGACATCGACAAAGCAACAACTATTGAAGATTTTTTTAGTTGGGAAGCATTACGAGCTATAGAAATATTAAAATCTGTTGAAATTATTATCATTGAAAACGACAGACAAACCCAAAAACGTGAAATTGGGTATAGCAAAACATTAACCAAAGCACAATTAAAACTTTTGCAAACAGCAGACTATGCTGCTAGTTTTTTAATTCGAATAGATTTTCAAGAAAAAAATAAAGTCACCGAAAAATTACAATATAACTACGCTTCGCCACATCTTACCATTGTTCCAGAAAAGCAAGCAGCATATATAAACGGCAAAGATGCACTGCAAAATTATTTAAAAGAAAACAGCAAAGAAGTTCGAAAAGAAGTAGATCAAAATAAACTACAACCTGCAAAATTATACTTTACGGTAACGAAAGAAGGAAACATAGAAAATATTAGATTAGATAGAACCTCAAATTATCCTTTAGTAGATAAAGCGATGATCGAACTTATTACTAAAACAAATAAAAAGTGGAAACCTGCTGAAAATGAAAAAGGAGAAAAAATAGATCAAGAACTTGTAGTCTCTTTTGGATTATTGGGTTGCTAATCACAGAACATTTCATTTTTAAAGTAAAGACTTTCAAAAAACAAACAGGAAAAATGTGGAAACTAAAGGAATTACAGCAATGTAGTTCCTTTTTTTTCATTATATTTAGTTCTAATTACTCCCTAAGCAACAACTAGAATTAAAACTTTTAAAAATGAAAAAGTTATCCCTTTTACTAGTGCTTTTATTTTTATTTCCAATTGCATTTCAAGCTCAAAATGTGAATACAGAAAAATCTGTTGTTGATTTTAAAATTAACAATCTAGTTTTTAGTAATGTTAAAGGTACCTTTAAAGCAATGACAGGAACGCTACATATAGATCCTGAAGATTTGAATACGTCTACTATTAATGTCTGCATTGCGGCAAAAACGGTAAATACAGAAAACGAAAAAAGAGATACGCATTTACGTTCGGAAGATTTCTTTTATGTAGCTAATAATCCAACTATTTGCTTTACATCTTCCACTATAAAAAGAGCAGAAACTGGTTATACAGCAACCGGAAAACTTAGCATGTTAGGTGTTACGCGAGATGTTAGTATTCCGTTTACCTATAAAAACAAAACCTTTGTTGGAGAATTTAAAATAAACAGAACCGACTATCATCTTGGTGAAAATCAAAATCCTTTTGTTATTGGTACTATGGTAAAAATTAAAATTACTTGTGTTGTTCCATAGAAAGCACTTAAAGGTATGCCATTATAATTTTAATTCGACTATTCGCATATAATAATTAGAAAACATGAAAAACATTACATTTCTATTGGCCTTACTTTTTATTTGTAGTACTTCTACAAGTAAAGCACAGCAGACTATAAATAAGGAAAAATCTAAAATTAACTTTCATATTACTGGAGGCGGCATCTTTAAAGTGAAAGGAACTTTTACAGGGATGCAAGGCGATTTTAATTTAGATACTTCTGATTTACAAAATGCAAATTTTTCTATTTGTGTGGATGCAGCTACGGTAAATACTAAAAACAATAAAAGAGATACCCATTTGCGCACACCTGATTTCTTTGACGTTGAAAAATATCCAAATATTTGTTTTGAATCTTCAACCGTCACAAAAACTTCGAACGGATATAAAACTACAGGGAACTTAACGATTCATGGAGTTACTAAGGAAATTGAAATTCCGTTTACATTTTCAAACAATACCTTTGTTGGCGATTTGGTAATAAATAGGTTTACATATAATATAGGTACAGACTTTGGTACCATGCGCGTTGGCACAGAAGCAACAGTAACAATAACCTGCGTACTTAATTAATATTAAAAATTATTATACTTTAGCCTAAAACTATTATTGATGAAACCCAACATTACAAAAACGATATTCCTGCTTTTTTTAAGCCTAACTACCTACGCCCAAACCTATAACAGCTATTACCAAAGTGTTGTAGATAATGTTTCTGCATCCAACATACTTGCAGACTTAACTAGTTTTGAGAGTTTTGGAGTAAAAGATGTTGGTTCTACTAATTTAACCGATGCAGAAAACTGGATTTCTTCACGCTATACTTCTTTAGGTTATACCGATATCGTTTTACAACCTTTTACCTATTCTTCTGGAACAAGTAATAATATCATTATTACAAAAACAGGAACCGTTTATCCAAATACCTTTATAATTATAGACGCGCATTATGACACCATTAATGGTCCTGGAACTAATGATAATGGTAGTGGCACTGTTTTATTACTAGAAATAGCCAGATTATTAAAAGATATAAATACCGAGTATTCTATAAAATTCATACACTTTAGCGGCGAAGAAGATGGTTTAGTTGGTAGTAATTATTATGTAGCCAATACCGTAAACATTGAAAACTTAGATATTCATTTGGTTTTTAATATTGATCAGGTTGGTGGCGTTAATGGTGCAACAAATAATACAATTACTTGTGAAGAAGACAGAAGTAATCCTCCTGCTAACAACAGTGCTTCTTCGGCAATGACAACTATTTTAGCGAATTCCATAGAATTTTACTCTAGCTTAGATACACAAATCTCTTATGCGTATGCATCCGATTATATTCCTTTTGAAAATAACGGTGAAATTATAACGGGTTTATATGAAACAAACGAATCATCACATCCGCATTCATCTACAGATATTTTAGCAAATATGGATCCTGTATTTTTAACCGAAGTTACTAAAGGAGCTTTAGGCGCTTTGTTAGAGTTTGCCATAAGCACAAATCCATTAAGCAGTTATGAAAATACAAAAGATGCATTTAAAATATACCCAAACCCCAGTACGAATGGTATGGTGCATCTTAATGTTTCAGGTACGAACAGTATGAATTATGCCATAACTATCTATGATGTATTAGGTAAAGTAGTATACACAAAAACCAACCTACAAACCGTAGAAACAATAAATCTAAAGCGATTACAAAAAGGAGTTTATATAGCTGTTGTTAAAACAAACGAAAAAACAATGACTAAAAAACTAATACTGAATTAACAAAAATCGAATTCATTTACTTTTAAAAATGCCTATAAATTGAATTTATAGGCATTTTTTATTCATTTTAACAACGATTTTATTACTTTCACGACTGCTATTTAATCTATTATCATGAAGAAAGTAATTTTTACCCTATTATTCGCATTTACATTAGTGTCTTGTTTTAATGATCTTGACGACGACTTTATTACACAATGCACCACACCAACCAACATTCAGGTTAGTAATACAACACACGAAAGTGCAACGATTACTTGGGAAGACAGTAATACTACGGCAACCTATCATTTAGAATACGGCGTTTCTGGCTTTATATTAGGCTTAGGTGAAACGGTACAACTCACATAAGCAACAGTAACTTTGCTTAACCTAGAAGCGAACACAACATACAATGTATATATACAATCTATTTGTAGTGATAATGAGAGTATGCTAACAGAAGTTGTAACCTTTACAACAGCAGCTCCTGTAGTTATCCCACAACTACTAAACAATCTTTCCGATCTTAATATCTTTTCTGGTAATATTGAAGATTTAATACCGAGTGTTTATGCTTTTGAATACGACTTAACAACTCCTTTATTTACAGATTACTCACATAAACAACGTTTAATTGCTTTGCCTTCTGGGGAAACTATGCAATATGTAGATAATGGTTTACCTGCATTTCCAGACAATACCGTTATAGCAAAAACATTCTACTATTTTAATGATGAACGCGATGAAACCTTAGGAAAACGAATTATGGAAACTAGAGTTTTAATAAAACAAAGTGGCGCTTGGCTTACTGGAAATTATAAATGGAATGCTGCACAAACCGAAGCTACTTTAGATACTGACGGAAGTGTGGTTGCATATAGCTATGTAGATAATAGTGGAGATACAAAGAATTTAAATTACAAAATACCGTCTAATACAGATTGTTTTCAGTGCCATAGTAATAACGAGCAGATACTTCCCTTAGGACCAAAATTACGTTCTATGCATTTTAATAACCAACTACAAGATTTTATAGATAACAATTACCTTTCTAATCTTACAGATCCTTCTAGTGTATCTGTTTTACCAGATTGGACAAACAGAGATGATTATAGTTTAATGGAAAGAACTAGAGCTTATTTTGATGTTAATTGCGCGCATTGCCATCAACCCGGCGGAACTTGTGACCTTATTAGTAGTCTAGATTTTAGATATGAAACTCCTTTTGACAATACCGATATTTACACGTTTAGATATACCATTTTAGCTAGAACGCAAAACTATAATAATGGTTATTCTATGCCGTATACTGGTACAACAATCATACATGATGAAGGCTATGACTTAATTGAAGAATTTGTAGATTCTTTATAATTTACATTAAAATAAAGACAGAAAAAGGCTTTCGTTAATTCGAAAGCCTTTTTTTCTATTCTCTATTCTCTATTCTCTGTCTTCCACCTATAAACCCAGTACTTTTTTTCCTTGTTCAAAAACAACATCTACAGGAATACTAGCAGCACTTAATCGATCTAAATCTGCTTGTAAATCGGAAGAAATAATGCCTTTATCTGCAACTAATTTTGCAACTCCGTCATAATCTCCATTTCCTTGAAGCGTTAAAATAAGATTCGATAAATCTTTCATAGCTTCTTCCATCTTATCAAAGTTCACCATAAAAGTACCATCTTCATTTCTTGTAAAAGCACCTTTTTCTTTAAAGAAATTAAAACGAATCATATTTGCTTTTCCATGTGCAGAAGAAGCTCCGAAACGTACCGATCTAAAAATCCCTGCCATAAAAGTCACCATATTGTCTTTTAAATCTTCTTGTAATTCGCCTTTAGCATGCAATTGCTGAATCATATATAAACCCAAAATATCGGCTTTACCTTCTTCTAGTGCACTAGAATGTTCTTTTAAAGATTCTCTAACCGTTCCTTTTCCGTTTATTGTATTTTTAATTCCTAAACCATGCGCAACTTCATGAAACATGGTGTTTGCAAAAAAGGCATCAAAAGTGATGTGTTTACGTTGACTTTCGTCTATTAATACTTTAGAAATTGGCACTAATATTTTATCAAACTTTGCCTGCATTGCATTTTTAAGTTGCAATCTTCTCGTTCCTTTTGCTAATTGTACTTCTTCATCATTAGGTAAGTTGATAGCTATTGTTTTACTTCCTGAATTACAATCTCCAGCGTAAAACACCACATCATACGCATTTAAATCGCTATCGGTTCCTGGTGTTTCTTTTTTATAAGCAGCATCTACAGGTAATCCTTTTTGAAGTTCTGGCAAGTATGCCGAAAATTTCTCTAAACGTTTGCTCCAGGCTTGATCTTTAATAAGGACATAGCCTTCATGAGACGCTTTGTTTCCAAACATTTGATCTTCATAGGTTTCAATTGGCCCAATAACAATATCTAGTGTATTTGTTTTCATGTCCATCCAAGCGAAATCACTTGCTTGGTAGTCGTCATTCAACATTGCTGCTGCGCGTAATTCTAAATAGTTTTTTAATCCAGCATCCTCCGCAAGTTTAGAAGCTTCTAATAATAATTCGGAAACCTCTTCTACTTCATGTTTAAACTTTTCATGATACGGAATAGTAAATAATTTTCCGTTTTCATCACGACGCACAAAATTATAAATGCTAGACTTATCTACCATATCCGCTGCTTCAAACTCTTCTTTTGTCATATCTTTCGGATAAAAGTTTGCACCTAAAGGCTTTGCTTCGATTCCTTCTACAAAAGATGTATTTCCATTTAATCTATCCCAAGGACCATAATTTATGTTCACAAATCGCTTAGTGTCTTCCTCTGAAATAGTATTTAATAAAGCATCACAATCGCCATACGATTCATACCAAAACAAATCATTCATTTTATTTGCTGCATCGATTAAAATAGGAAGCATTTTTTGTTCGTTTTCGGTAAGCACACTTACATCTGCAGTAAGTTTCACCGACACATATTTATTTAAATTCTGTTCCATTTCTGTTGGTTTTGCAGCTACAATTTCTTCTATATTCTTGGTTTCATTTTTACAAGAAATCACAAAAACAGGTATTAATAATAGAATTCCGAGTCGTTTCATTTTTATATCTAGATTAGTTTATATTCAAAGTTAGCCAATAATATGCTACTTTTCAACATAATCAGATATAGGAATATCATTTATAAATACATTCTCTAAAACCGAAGCGCCATCCTTAACAAAAACTAAAGCGTACGTATTATTTGGCAAGCTATCACGCTGTGCTTTTCTATGTGCAATTTCAGCATCTTTAGCCTTTGTTTCTTTCATATAAAAACGATCAAAAGGCAAATGAATACGCAGTACGTCTTGATATTTATCATACACATTCACTATTGCGATAATATATTCCGATTCCGCCTCTAAAGGTATTTTACTTACTTGGTCAATTTTTGCAAATCCTAGACTATCCGTTTTTAGATAGACAAAAATATCTTGTTGTGGTTCCCAAATAGAATCTGTTGTTGGGTATGCATTTATATCATAGCGAAGTGTTATATATTTTCCACGGAAAGGATCTGTGGGATCAATAGGCTGTGTTCTAAATTTATAAGCTTTCCCTTCATCTAGCGTGTTTTCTTGATTAAAAATCATTTGAGCAGGCACAAATAATTGTATAAGTGCTACTAGGACGAATAAAATAAATAGGTGAATTGTTTTCATGTGTACCTTATTTTTTAAGTATTTGTTTTTGCTTTTTAAGCATCCAATAATTGGTTATAAAAAATCCGAAACCAACGGTTACAAACAATAATCCTCTTATAACAAAAGACATGTTTGTATCAAAAAATCTACAAACGACTAAGCTTGTTATAATGAATAATCCATAATTTAAAACCCCAAAGTGAAAGCGATCTGCTCCTATTTTTATCGTTATTAATCCTAAGACAAATAGTAAAACATTCACCAAAATGGTTGGTATGGTTTCCGAAGAAAATCCGAAGAAAAAGAGCATACTAAAAAAGATAAATACATATTGAAACAAATGAAACTCTTTCATCCACTTCTTGTAATACGAATAGCCTAGAACCGCGAGAGTTCCTAAAAATAAGGCGATAGCAATGTAAAACTCGTTCGAAAAGAAAACCACTTCTCGTATTAGATCTTCCCAAATCCATGTAAAGCTCGTCCATAACAAAATGATAATAGTTCCTATAGAACCAATAATGATATATCCATTACGTCTCAATTGTTGCTTATAGAAAAAGGGGATTTTACCAATATTGTAAAACAATCCGAAAAGAATTATATATAATAAGAAACCAATACTATAATTTGTTTCTACAAATGCGCCAAGAACAATCGTTGCACTTAAAGGAATAAACCAATTTAGAAGCGAGGTAATATTTGCTTTCGGGTTTTGCTTCAACAGCATATAATAGTGCGGTAGAACCAAAGCAATCATAAGAATGTATAACCAAGGTGAGTTTCCTGAAGAAGAATAGCCATAACCACTTTCACAAGCAAAATAAGTTGCAAAAACAATATGTAATATTCCTAAAACATGTGATTTCAGCAAATAAATTACAGGTAAACAAAGCAGCATCCAAGTCAATAAAAAACTACTTAAATCTCCTGGTAAATGATAAATCTGACTCACCAAAGCCATACTAGCGCCAACGGCGAAAAAGAGAAAGGTTCCCGAAGCTTCTTTCCAGGTGCGACTTTTCTTTTTTAGGATAGAATAGCCAACAAAAAGTTGTCCGATAATTAATGGCAGAAAAGCGAATATCGTTTTAATAGCTCTTGAAAATTGATCCCAATTATGAGCAAGTATTAAAATAAGACCTAGTCCTATTAATAAAGAACCAAATACACCAAAAACTAGGAACAGTTTATTAGGTGTATCTTCTTCCTTGGATCTATAATACGATTCGATTTTTAAAGCGACTTCTTTGGAAATCACTTCATTTTTAATCAAATCTGGTAATTCTTTTATAATTTTTGAGTGCATGACTTCTTCATTTAAAATTTAAAGATAGCGATAGTTCTTTGGTTTAAAACCTCGCAAAACAAATTGCGAGGCTTTGGGTTTATAAAAACCAATCATCAAAACAAAGTTTTAAATCTCTTCTGTTTCGCTGTTATTATCTATAAATGCAACATCTCTTGTGTTTTTTTGCACTGCAATTGCGGCAAACAAACTTAAAACAAAGGACATGGCATAAAAGCCTTTTTCACTAAGCTCTAAATCGGCGTTCCATAAACCTACCACTAATAATGCAATAGACACGATGGTTGTGAACCAACTGATGCTGTAATACATTTCGGTAACCTGAATGTTTTCCATTTTGTCTCTAACTGCTTTTTGAACAGAAATCACCGAGAACAAACCAAATAGTAAAACGGTAAAGTAATAGCCTTTTTCGTTTAATTCCATTCCTGCATTCCATAAACCGATGCAATAAGAAACTACGCCGACTAATAAAACAGACCAGGAAGCACCTATAAATGCATTGGTTGGTTTTTGATCGAAAACCTTTGCTTCTTTTTTAATCTTCTTCTTGTTTTTTGTTTCATTTCCTGAAACGGTTGTTTGATAATCCATACTATTTTGTTTTAAATGATTATTGGGACAAATATGTAACACTTCAGAAAGTATCCAAACACAAAATTTTAATAATACTGACGATATTTTCATATAACAAATAAACATATTCCTTATATTTAGTAATTAAAATAAAATAATACTGACGATTAAATGACTAACTTAAACACGATCATTTCTACTTTTTCTTCCGAAGAACAGCAACGATTCCTTATCTATCTTAAGAAAAAGAACAAAAGAAACGATATCAAAAATGTGGCTTTATTTAAGTTAATTGCGAAGAATGCGCTTTCGTCTGATGCTATTTTTACAAGCCTTTATAATACATCTAACAAAAATGCATATCACGCATTACGAAAAAGGCTATACCTATCGATCATTGATTTTATTGCAAACACCAATCTAGAGGAAGAGAATTCGATTGACATGCAAATCATAAAATTCATTCTTGCTTCGCGAAACTTCTTTTTAAGGAAAGAAGCCAAGGTTGCCTATCACATTTTAGACAAAGCGGAAACCCTTGCAACAGAACATCATTTATTCGCGATACTAAATGAGATTTACAGTATCAAAATTCAGTACGCATATACAAATCCATCCTTAGACATGGAGCAACTGATTTTAAAATATAATAGCAATCAAAAAAAGCACTATTTAGAAGATCAGCTCAATATTGTCTATGCAAAAATCAGACAAACACTGAATAATATTTCCTATAAAAAAGAAATTGTAGATTTTGAAACCTTATTGAAGGATACGCTAAAAGAACATCATATTAATATACATGATTCTATTTCTTTTAAATCGCTATATCAATTAATGCATATTGTTAGTATTTCGGCTTTTGTTACTAAAGATTATTTAAAAATTGAATCTTTCTTAATGAAGACCTATGCTATTATAAAGCTTCGTAAA
>JAGPUY010000448.1 GCA_018067265.1 Oceanihabitans sp.
AATTCCTTCCGAGTTAACCTTTGGTTAGCTTCAAAAAAGAATGCGTCTGAGTAATTTCCCTTTGCGCTAAAATTCAAAATAGGAGTGAACTGAATTCTGTAAATAAATAATCTAGTCTCTAAATACCTAAAAGTATGTTGAATTAGTTTCTCCGCAAACAATACAATTTGTGAATTGAGTGAGCAGAACTTGCTTTTATTTTATTAAAAATCCGATTAGGAAAATGGAAATGCAGATTAGAAACCTTTCTTATTCAATGTTTTGAAAAAAGCTTTTTCTATAGTTTAATTTTTTTTCGCTATTTTTTATAACGTCTTATATCCTAATTTGTAGGAATTATATCCCGTAGATAAGTCTGGATATCTTTAGTTTGGTGTTACTGTTATCCCGTAAAGATGCATTTTTAAGTATTATCTAAAGGGGCTTTTATTTTTAAAACGAAGCTATTGTTAATCAATCAATATCTCCAATATTTTAATAGCAGCTTCACTAATTTTTGTTCCAGGGCCAAATACGGCAACAGCGCCAGCATCAAATAGATATTGGTAATCTTGTTTTGGTATTACACCACCAACAATAACCATTATATCTTCACGGCCATAGTTTTTAAGTTCTTCAATTACTTGAGGGACTAAGGTTTTGTGTCCTGCGGCTAAAGATGAAACACCAAGAATGTGTACATCATTTTCTACCGCTTGCTTAGCAGCTTCGTGTGGGGTTTGAAAAAGCGGACCAATATCTACATCAAAACCAACATCTGCATAACCAGTTGCTACTACTTTTGCGCCACGATCATGACCGTCTTGTCCCATTTTTGCAATCATAATTCGCGGACGTCGCCCATCTTGTGCTGCAAATTGGTCTGCTAGCTCTTTTGCCTTAGCAAAAGATTTATCGTCTTTAATTTCTTTACTATACACGCCAGAAAAGGATTTAATTTGTGCTTTATAACGGCCAAAGACAGCTTCTAAAGCATCACTAATTTCGCCTAAAGTTGCTCTTTCTCGAGCAGCTATTACTGCTAAGGCTAATAAATTCTTGTCCTCATGCAAATGAGAATCTGTTGATTTTTTAGTTTTATTTTCTTTAGAACTTGTACTCGAAGTTAACGAATTTCGCGCTGCTTCGGTTAAATCTGCTAAAGCCTTGTTTACTTTTGCGGTATTTCTTTCGGCTTTAATTTTATTTAAGCCTTCAATTTGCTGTAAACGTACGGTTTGATTGTCTACTTCTAAAGTGGCAATCGCATCTTCTTCGTCTAAAACATATTTATTTACACCAACAATAATATCTTGACTAGAATCTATTCGTGCTTGTTTACGAGCAGCAGCTTCTTCAATTCTAATTTTTGGTATACCAGCTTCAATGGCTTTTGTCATGCCGCCAAGTTCTTCCACCTCTTCAATTAAAGTCCAAGCTTTTTGTGCAATATCATGGGTTAGTTTTTCTACGTAATAACTTCCTGCCCAAGGATCCACCGTTTTTGTAATATTGGTTTCTTCTTGTAGAAATATTTGTGTGTTTCTTGCAATACGTGCAGAAAAATCTGTTGGTAGTGCAATGGCTTCGTCTAAAGCATTGGTGTGCAAAGATTGCGTGCCACCAAATGCAGCAGCAGCAGCTTCAATTGTTGTTCTTGCTACGTTGTTAAAAGGATCTTGCTCTGTTAAACTCCAACCAGAAGTTTGACAATGGGTACGTAAAGCAAGTGATTTTGTGTTCTTCGGATTAAATTGTTTTACCAGTTTTGCCCATAACATTCTAGCAGCTCGCATTTTAGCGATTTCCATAAAATGGTTCATTCCAATTGCCCAGAAGAACGAAAGTCTAGGAGCAAAAGTATCAATATCCATTCCTGCGTCTAATCCTTTTCTAATGTATTCTAAACCATCTGCAAGTGTATATGCTAATTCAATATCACAAGTTGCTCCAGCTTCTTGCATGTGGTATCCAGAAATACTAATGCTGTTAAATTTAGGCATGTGTTTACTGGTATATTGAAAAATATCTGAAATAATTTTCATAGATGGTGTAGGAGGATAGATGTAGGTATTACGTACCATAAATTCCTTTAAAATATCATTCTGAATGGTTCCAGCAAGTAATTCTGGTTGTACACCTTGTTCTTCTGCAGCAACAATATAAAATGCCATAATTGGTAAAACAGCACCATTCATGGTCATAGAAACCGACATTTTATCTAAAGGGATTTGATCGAACAACACCTTCATGTCTTCTACAGAATCGATTGCGACTCCTGCTTTACCAACGTCTCCAACCACGCGTTCGTGATCGGAATCATAACCTCTATGTGTAGCTAAATCGAAAGCAACAGAAAGTCCTTTTTGTCCGGCTTCTAAATTACGTCTGTAAAAAGCATTACTTTCTTCTGCGGTTGAAAACCCTGCATATTGCCTAATCGTCCAAGGTCTTCTAACGTACATGGTAGAATATGGTCCACGAAGGTTAGGTGCAAGTCCTGCAACAAAACCTATATGTTCTACATCTTGTAAATCTTCTTTGTTATAATTCGATTTTACAGCAATGTCTTCCGCAGTCAACACCGTTTCTGTGTCTGTATTGGTTGCTTTAGACGCTTGGTTTTTAAGAGTAATATGTTGGATGTCTTTGCGCATTGGTGATTTTATTTTTTAGCTGGTCGCTTATTAAAATCTACTTTAGAATTGTTTAAGTCTGCTTTTATTACAGATTGCGTAGGTTCTGGTTTTGTGCTTTTTTGTCTATTAAAATCTACATTGGTGAAATCTGTTTTTAATATAT
>JAGPUY010000140.1 GCA_018067265.1 Oceanihabitans sp.
TCTTTTACAGAATCTAGAAAGTTTAGCATAATTGGATCTAATGGCGGATTGGCTCTAAAAAAAATAGCGTCAAAACCAGCAAGAGGTAACATTTCTTCTCGTAATTGTACTTTATTATAAAATGCTTTTAAAGAGTTTGGCACTTTTTCCATTCGACCTATGACATTACAAAAAGCATTGGTAACACTATCTCTAATGGTAAGATTAGCAGGCGTACACATGGCAACACCATGGCCACGCTTTACACATTCTTTAATTAAGGCTAAACTGGTATCGTTTTCGGCATCAATCTCGCTCCACGGATACATAATAAAGCAAACATTCATAAAATATATATTTTGGTTGGTTAGTTAAATTTATATATAATTTCAACTTTAAACAAGAGAATTTATAATTTTGAAATAACAAAAGCGATTCTTCCACTGCGTGGAAAGGATATCTTCAACAAATTAGGAGATTCTTTATTTTAGTAAAATTTAAACTATCTATGAGATTCTTCGTTCCTTAGGATACCCGATTCACAAGGTTTCCTTAAAATAAAAAACGCATGCGCTACTTATTTAACAGCGTCATAATTATCATCCCATTCTTTTGCTTTCGGATGATCATGAAGCTTTCCTAAAGATTTAGCCACAATCATAGAAACGGTAGCATCCCCAGTTACATTAACCACGGTTCTACACATATCTAAAGGTCTATCTACTGCAAAAATTAAGGCTAAACCAATTGGTAATAATTCGGCTGGAAAGCCTATAGATTCTAAAACGATAACTAGCATTACCATTCCTGCACTTGGTACAGCAGCACTACCAATAGAAGCTAATAAAGCAGTTGCAATAATAACTAATTGGTTCGTAAACGTTAATCCTTCAGGCCAAATTACCTGCATAATAAAAACAGCAGCAATACCTTGATATAAACTAGTTCCATCCATATTTACAGTGGCTCCAACTGGTAATACAAAACCAGAAACTTCTTTATCTACACCTAAATGTTCTTCGACACGCTCCATAGTTACTGGTAAAGTTGCAGCACTCGAACTTGTAGAAAAGGCTAATAATTGTGCCGGAGAAATTTCTTTTAAAAACCATAAAGGCGATTTCTTAACCACAAATTTAATTAGTACCAAATAGAAACCAATCATTAAGGATAAACCTAACACCACACATCCGGCATAGTTTAATAGTTTTAATAAAATTTCGGTATCATCAAAGGCTATAATAACGTTTGCCATTAAAGCGAATACGGCATAAGGCGCAAATAACATAATTAAATCCACCATTTTCATTACGACTTCATTTAGCGAATCAAAGAAATCTACTAAGGGTTTTGCTTTTTTCACAGGAATTAACAGCAAACAAATACCGACAAATAAAGCAAAGAAAATAACCTGAAGCATTTTTGCTTCTCCTAAAGAAACGAAGATATTACTCGGAAAAATATCGACTAACGATTGTAATGGTCCAGCATCATTTTGCGCTGTGGCTTTTGCTAATTTATCGGTAACTCCAGCATCATTTTCATATTTCATTTTGATTGCAGCAATCGTGTCTTGCGACATTCCAGCACCTGGTTTCACAGTATTTACAATCGTTAATCCTATAATGATAGCAATTAGTGTGGTACCAATATAAATAGCGATGGTTCGTAATCCCATCGATTTAATTTTAGAAATATCTTTTAAATCGGAAATCCCTTTAATTAACGAAGCTAGAATTAACGGAACAGCAATAAGCTTTAAAAGGTTAATAAAAATTTTACCAAAAGGAGCAATCCAATCGGAAACAAAATCTTTACCATCATACATATTCATTATGAATCCGAAGATAATACCCAATATCATTCCTATTATTATTTTCCAGTGTAATGCTAATTTCATGTTATTTATTTTTCATTTCCGTTATGCGGAAACTTCGTTAGTTCGTTTTTCTTCCTATACTTTTATGTCTCCAAACCTCATAAAGATAACAAGCTACATGCTGTTCTTCTGGGTTGTTAATGGGTAACTCTTTCTGTATTCTTTTGGCTTTATCATATTCTGAAATCAGTCCATACGTATTTAAATCCTTTGGCAGAAAAGTTTCATCAAAACCACCACAGTTAGTCAAAGCGCTTGTGTCTCCTCCTATTTCAATTAAATCATAACCTATAAAATCATAGGTAGCACTTAAATCTGCTTTTTCTTTTTCCGGTTCTTTAATTATAGCTAGTAAATTAAAGAAGGCTACGTCTTTCACATTATTCAAGACATAATCTAAGGAATTAAAATAGAACATGAGCATTCCGTTATCGGATATAATAAAATCCCATACTTCGGAAGCGTCTAAATCTAAGACAAATGCCAATCTATTCAAATTACCATCCAAAGAAACCAATTCTTTGACATGAAATAATTCGGTCCAATCGATATATTCTTTCCAACTAAATCCTTCTGTGTTATCAGAATCATACGTTTTTAGAGCAGTATAGTAAATCTCGGATTGCATCGGCATATATAAAAAATTAGGTAATCTCTACTTTCGCAGGAATCTTATTTGTACATTTTATTTAGCAAATAATAATCTGCTAAAACCAATGCTGCCATAGCTTCTACAATAGGAATTGCGCGAGGTACCACACAAGGATCATGTCTTCCTTTTCCTTGCATCTCTACTGTTTCGCCTTTACTATTTATCGTTTCTTGTTTTTGCATAATGGTTGCTACTGGCTTAAAAGCGACACGAAAATAAATATCCATACCGTTGCTTATTCCACCTTGAATACCACCAGAAAGATTCGATTTCGTACTTCCGTCTGCGTTAAATAAATCATTGTGCTCGCTACCTTTCATTTTTGCGCCACAAAATCCGCTACCATACTCAAAGCCTTTTACCGCATTTATTGAAAGCATGGCTTTACCTAATTCTGCGTGTAATCTATCAAAAACAGGTTCGCCTAAACCTACAGGAACATTTTGTAATACGCAAGTTACGGTACCACCAATAGTATCTCCTTCTTTTCTAATTTCTTTAATTCTAGCAATCATTTTTTCTGCAATTGCTTCATCCGGACAACGTACGATATTGCTTTCTGTTTTAGAAAAATCTAAATCTTGATATGGTTTATCTATAAATATTTCCCCAACGGAAGAGGTAAATGCATTAATTTTCACCTTATTTAGTACTTGTTTTGCAATGGCTCCAGCAACTACTCTACAAGCTGTTTCCCGTGCAGAACTGCGTCCGCCACCTCTATAATCCCGAACACCATACTTTTGATCGTAGGTATAATCGGCGTGACTAGGACGATACACATCTTTAATATGGGTATAATCTTTAGATTTTTGATTCGCGTTTTTTATGATAAAACCAATAGGAGTTCCTGTGGTTTGTCCTTCAAATATACCAGAGAGAAACTCTACGGTATCTGGTTCTTTACGTTGTGTTACAATTTCGGACTGCCCTGGTTTTCTTCGGTTTAGTTCGTTTTGAATGGCTTCCAAATCCAATTGTAAACCCGAAGGACAACCATCTATTACACCACCGATTGCAATTCCGTGTGATTCACCAAAAGTGGTTACTTTAAATACATTTCCAAAAGAATTTCCAGCCATTATTATATTGCTAATAGTTATTTGTGCTAATGTAAATCTATTATTAGAGAAATAAAAAAATTAATTATAACAATATTTTTAATGCGTTAAGATTCAAAATATTATCTGAATATTAGTTTGGACTAAAATAATATAAGCTTATTTTTGTAGCTTAAAAAAATGATTAATATGAAAAATGTAAAAACACTTTTATTATTTGCTACTGTTTTGCTAATTGCAGCATGTAGTAGTGATGACAATTCTCCTTCTACTCCAATGTCTACCTTAACAATAAGCCTTTCTGGTATACAGCCATTAGATGGAGATGTAACCTACGAAGGTTGGATTATGGTATCTGGATCTCCTATTTCTACAGGAAGATTTAATACCACAGCGGCTTCTTCGACTAAAAACTTTAGTATTGCAACAGCAGATTTAGATCTTGCAACCGCTTTTATTTTATCTATTGAGCCTACTGTAAATGATGATCCAGCACCATCAAACACAAAAATATTGAGTGGTACTTTTGTTGCTAATGCTGCAACATTAAGCATTAATACTATGGTTGGTAATTTTGTAGATTCTGCAAATCCTTTTTCTGGATCTTTTGTAAAAGCTACGCCTACAGATAATACGGGAGGAATTGATAATGGTAATAACGACTTCGGTATTTGGTTTATTCAAAACCCAACAACTGCAGGTTTAATTAACTTACCAACATTAGCAACTGGATGGAAATATGAAGGTTGGGTAGTATTTAATACTGGAGCGACTCCAGTTACTACAGGGCAATTCACTACGGCTTCGGGTGTAGATAGCACTTCTCCATATAGTGGAAATGAGCCTGCTCCTTTATTTCCAGGTGAAGATTTTTTATCTAACTTACCTGCTGGTGTAGATGGAAACATCAACGGTTTACCTGTTGTAATTTCTATTGAACCAGATCTTTCGGGGGATGCAACTACGCCATTTTTCTTAAAACCAATTAGTGGTACAGAAGGTATTAACTCGAATGCATTAAGCATTACAACAAATATAAATGCACTTATTAGTGGTACTGCGCAAATAAACTAAGCATATCCAAAACATAATTTTCACTTTAAAAGCCTCGTTTTTCGAGGCTTTTCTATTTTCTATACGTTCCTCCTTTTCTAAATCGAAGACGCGCTATCCTCTTAAAAACACGTAACACAAACTTTACAATTACCTAGTAATTATATAATTAACAGGTAATATTCAAATAACATGTAAGTATGTTATTTGTACCATTAATAAAACGAAAACGATGCTAGTTTGAAAACGAAAAGAAAAGTAGAAATTGCAGTAATATCCGATGTACATTTGGGCACTTTTGGTTGTCATGCCAAGCAGTTACTAACCTATTTAAATAGTATAGAACCAAAAAAGTTAATTCTAAATGGGGATATTATAGATATTTGGCAATTTAGTAAACGCTACTTTCCTCCCGCACATTTAAAAGTAATTAAAAAAATAATTACCATGGCTTCTAATGGCACCGAAGTCATTTATATTACTGGAAACCATGATGAAATGCTACGAAAGTTTAGTGATGCGCAAATTGGTAAAATTTCTATTGTAGACAAATATATCACCGAATTAGATGGCAAAAAAGCATGGTTTTTTCATGGCGATGTTTTCGATGTTGCCATACAAAATGCCAAATGGCTGGCTAAACTTGGTGGTTATGGCTATGATCTTCTAATTGTTATTAATCGCTTTGTAAATTGGTGTTTAGTTCGTTTAGGAAAAGAACGTTATTCGCTTTCTAAAAAAATAAAGAACAGCGTAAAAGGCGCCATTAAATATATTAGTGATTTTGAAGAAGTCGCTACAGATTTAGCAATAGAAAATGGCTATGACTATGTTATTTGCGGACATATACACCAACCAAAAATGATTATTAAAGGCAATAAAAATGGCCAAACCATGTACTTGAATTCTGGGGATTGGGTAGAAAACTTCACGGCCTTAGAATATCAATTTAAACGCTGGAAAATCTACCATTATAACAAAGATAAACTCTCCCCTTTTTTTGCAGATGAAGATATTAAAGAAATGGAAATGAAAGATTTAATTGCTGCTATAACCATTGTAGATCAAAACAAAAAGAAATCAGATTAATGCTTCTTTTAAAATGGTGATAGGATGCAATGCTTGGCGTTGTGTCCCGTCTTTTATTTGATGTCTACAACTTGTCCCGTTGGCTGCAATAATTGTTTCCTTGCTTGCTTTTCGTACCGCAGGAAATAGCGTTTGCTCCCCAATTTGCATACTCACGTCATAATGCTCTTTTTCATATCCAAAACTTCCTGCCATACCACAACAGCCACTTGGTATAATGGTTACTTTGTAATTTTCTGGAAGATTTAAAACGGCAAAACTAGAGAGTGGATTGGCTTGTGCTTTTTGATGGCAATGCCCATGAAACATAATCGTTTTTACTTCTGTAGTAAATTGCGAGGCTTTTATGTTTCCTAGGTGTATTTCTTGCTGAATAAATTCTTCGATTAAAAAGGTGTTTTTCGCTATTTTTTCTGCGGAAATTTTATCGTCCACAAGCTTTATGTATTCATCTTTAAAGCTTAAAATTGCGGAAGGTTCAATTCCTATTAATGGCGTTTCTTCCGTGATTAAATCTTTAAAAATAGTAACGTTTTTGTTCGCCACATTTTTGGCTTGTTGGAGCAATCCTTTAGATAAAAAGGTACGACCAGACTCTTCATGTTTAATAAGCTTGACGTTGTAATTTAGCTGCTGTAAAACGTGAATAGCATCTATACCAATTGGGGTATCTAAAAAGTTAGTAAACTCGTCATTAAACAAATAGACCGTCTTAATTATATTTGTATTAATATTTTGATTATCAGTTGATTGAAATACCTTACTTAAACTTTTATTTGAAATTAAAGGAAGGCTTCTTTTTTCTGCAATCCCGAAGGATTTCTTTAACACAGAAGCGATAAACCTATTGGAAAACATAAAATTTGTAAGCCATGGAAAATAGCTTCCAAGCTGATTTAATTGGTTGTTATATGCAAACAATTTGGTACGTAAAGAAACCCCATTTTCCTTTTGATATTGGTACTGAAATTCTGCTTTTAAACTAGCAACATCTACACTACTCGGACATTCACTTGCGCAGGCTTTACAGCTCAGGCATAAATCGAAAACCTGCTTTAATTCTTTATGATTAAATTTATTTGCTTTCTCCGAATTGGTTAAAAATTCACGCAAGGCATTTGCTCTAGCTCTTGTGGTATCTTGTTCGTTTCTGGTGGCTCTAAAACTAGGACACATGGTTCCTCCAAATTCGGGAAGTTTTCTACAATCCCCAGAACCATTGCATTTCTCTGCTTCCCGAAGAATTCCTTGGGATTTAGAAAAATCTAATAGCGTTTCAATGGCTGGTTCTACTCTATTTGGTTGGTATCGTAAACTTTCATCCATAGCATAGGCATCTACAATCTTACCAGGATTAAAGATATTATTTACATCGAAAGCAACCTTAATTCGTTTTAAAATCTCATAATTAGGAGCGCCAATCATTAACGGAATAAACTCGGCACGAACAATACCATCGCCATGCTCGCCGCTCATAGAACCGTTATATTTTTTAACTAACTTGGCGACATCTGTCGTTATTTTTCTAAACAAAACGACATCTTCTTTTTCTTTTAAATTTAAAATGGGTCTTAAATGCAATTCTCCAGCTCCGGCATGCGCATAATACACTGCTTTTTGGTTGTAGGTTTTCATTAGCGCCGTAAAATCTTCGATATAATTTGCTAAATCTGGCAACGCAACTGCCGTATCTTCAATACATGCCACCGTTTTTTTATCACCAATCATATTCCCTAACAAACCTAAACCAGCTTTTCGTAACTCTACCGCTTTATCAATAGCTTCATCTACCAATAAGGCATTTGCGTAGCTTAAACCTTGTTTTTCAATGGCTTCTATAAGTGCTTCTGCTTGCTTTCTTGCTTCATTAATGGTATTTCCTTTTACCTCACACATTAAGATTGCTTCCGGATCTCCTTGTATAAACTGTCTGTTTTCCTGCTGTGTTTTGTTATGTTTGGTTAAATCTAAAATGGTTTTATCCATCATTTCACAGGTATGCAAATTATGTTGCATCACAACCGTTACACTTTTTAAACAATCTGCAACACTGTTAAAATGCGCAGCAACCATAACGCTTTCGGTTGGCGGAAGCACGTCTAATTTCAATGTGATTTGTGTGGTAAACGCCAATGTACCTTCGCTTCCGGAAAGGAGTTTACACATGTTGAAATTGGAAACTGAAGTTGAAGTTGAAAAAACAGATGCTTTTATCAATTCATCTATCGCATAACCGGTATTTCTTCTATGTATTTCCGGATTTGGAAATTCGTTTTGTATTTGAAGTTGTACTGCTTCCGAAACTAATTCGGAATAAACTGTTTTATAAATGTTTCCTTCTAAAGTCTCTAGTTTTGTTTTGTCTTTAAATGCTTCCGAAGACAATTCCGTAAAGACAACAGCACTTCCATCGCTTAAAATAGTATGTAATTCTAGCACTTTATCTCTGGTAACGCCATATTGAATAGATGTGGTTCCTGAAGAATTATTTCCTACCATTCCGCCAATCATACAGCGATTTGACGTGGAAGTATTTGGTCCGAAAAACAAACCAAAGGGTTTTAAATAATTATTTAAAGTGTCCCGAACAACTCCTGGCTGCACGGTAACAGTTTGCTCCTTTTCATTTACGCTTAAAATCTTCGTAAAATGTTTAGAAACATCTACCACAATACCTTCACCAACACATTGTCCTGCTAGAGATGTTCCTGCAGTTCGAGGAATTAGTGATGTGTTATTTTCTTTCGCAAAAGCGATAAGTAATTTTATATCATTCGCATCTTTTGGATAGGCCACAGCTAAAGGCAACTTCCTGTAAACCGAAGCATCTGTTGCGTAAATAGCACGCATTAAATCATCCAAATACAAAGCACCAAGTAATTGGTTTTGTAATTTTTTTAAAGCAATGTGAATAAGGTTGTTCATTTATAAATTTCAGAAAATAAAAGGATACTAATTTAAGGCTTAAATTTACGGTTAGTTTGCCAATAATTATAGAACTAGTACGTTATTATTTATAGAGAATTAAAACACAAATTTATGAAAACGAGATTTTTAATTGCAATTACTTTATTTGGATTTGCTATAACCACTACGGCACAAGAAATTGCAGAAAATGCTATTGGTTTGCGCTTAGGAGATGCAAACGGTTTAGGTGCTAGTATTTCTTACCAACGTGCTATTTTGGATAACAACCGTTTAGAAGTAGATTTTGGATGGAGTAATGGAAAGGATTATAACGGTGTTAAATTGGTAGGTTTATACCAATGGGTAAAACCACTTCAAGGCGATTTTAATTGGTATTTTGGTGCCGGTGCAGGTTTTTCTACCTATACTTTTGATGGCTATAGAGATAGAGATGAGGATCACAAAGACTCTTTTGTTTTTGCATCTGGAGATATTGGCGTAGAATACAAATTTGATTTTCCTTTGCTTCTCTCTTTAGACCTTAGACCAGAAATAGGTTTTGGCGATGGCGCGTATAACAATAATGATTTAGATTTAGATGTTGGCGTTAGTGCTCGTTACACGTTTTAATCTTAATATTACTGGAGTACTATATTTATTTAAAGAGCATATTAACACCATTATATATGAAGAAAATGGAAATAGCCTGTTTGGGTTTAATACTATTGGGTTTATTTTTTAAACTGATGCATTGGCCTTATAATGGGGAAATAATGACTCTTGGCGCTGTTCTTTTATCCATGCTTTATTTTAATTTTAGTTTTGCTTTTCTAAATCAAATTAAATTTCGAAATATTCTAAAACAGGAATCTTATAAAGGGATATCTAAATTAAGAATTAATGGAGCTATTGCTACAGGTTTTGTCTTTTCTTTTATCACAATATATAGCTTATTCAAATTAATGCTTTGGTCTTATGCTCAGATAGGTTTAGAGATAAGTATAAAATTGTTTGCTATTTTGGTAGTCGTCCTGCTGGGTTTTCATTTTGTAAAAAACAGGAGTTTCTTTTTAAAGATGAATTACATTCGCTTTATAAGCATTGGAATTATAGGTACGACTTTATGCTTTGTGACCAATGATCAATTAATAGATTTGTATTATGGCAGTGATCCGGAATATGCAGAAGCCTATAAAGCATATATAAAGGACCCTAGTCCTGACGCAAAATATCCTACAAGAGCATTTAATAGCAAAGATGAGAAATAACGAGTAGGATTATAGTTATGGATGAAGCAAATAGACTTTAATCTTTAATTAAACATCTGCTTAACGTTCTTTCATAAATAGCTTCGTATTGGGGAACTATATTATGTATATCAAACTTTGTAGCTTCTAATCTTGCATTCGCTTTAAACATCTTTAATCTTTCTGGATCGCTTAAAACAAAGATTGCATTTTTAGACATTTCTTCTATATCTCCAACGTCACTTAAAAAACCAGTAACTCCTTGTTTATTAACTTCTGGTATTCCTCCAGTATTGCTAGATATCACTGGCACTCCAGAAACCATAGCCTCTAAAGCTGCAAGTCCGAAACTTTCGGTTTCACTTGGTAAAAGGAATAAATCACTAAAACAAAGGATTTTATCGATTTCATTACTTTGTCCGAAAAACACCACCTTGTCCGAAATACCTAATTTCTCACACAAGAGTTCTCCTTTTTCTTTTTCAGGGCCTTCACCAACCATCATCAATTTTGCTGGCATTTCTTTTTGAATATTATAAAATATATTTACGATATCTTCAATTCTTTTTACCGGACGAAAATTACTAATATGGGTAATTATTTTTTCATCTTCGTTTGCCATCATGCCTCTTTGACAATCTGTAAAACCATGATTATACTTACTTACATCTATAAAATTGGTAACGACATCAATTTCATTTTTAATATCAAATAAACGTAAGGTATCGTCTTTTAAACTTTGAGAAACTGCGGTTACGGCATCCGATTTATTGATACTAAAAGTTACTGCTGGTTTATAAAAAGGATGCGAACCAACCAAGGTAATATCTGTACCGTGAAGCGTAGTTACAATAGGAACATAAATATTTTCTTCGCGCAACATTTTTTGCGCCATATAGGCCGCGTACGCATGCGGAATGGCATAATGCACATGCAACACTTGAATTCCATGAAGCTTCACCATATCGACTAACTTACTAGACAATGCTAGCTCATAAGGTTGGTAATGAAACAAAGGATATTCTGGTACATTTACTTCATGGTAATGCACATTGTTACCTAATAATTCTAATCTAACCGGTTGGTTATAGGTTATAAAATGAATTTCATGACCACGTTTAGATAATTGTATACCTAATTCTGTGGCTACTACTCCGCTTCCTCCAAATGTTGGATAACAAACAATTCCTATTTTCATAATTTAAAATACACTTCGACTTCGCTCGGTGTGCTATGTTTTTTAATTTGATTTAATCGATTATAGCTTCGTAAATCGCTGCTTGGATATTGGTTCTAATATCCTCTCTTAACAATAAATTCTTTCCAGCATTTGGATAAGTCCTATTCGCCAAAAATACATATACAATTTCTTCTTCTGGATCTGCCCAAGCATAAGTTCCTGTAAATCCGGAATGCCCAAAACTCGTCATAGAAATACAACCACATGTTGGCCCCGCATCTCCTAATTGCGGCTTGTCGAAACCAATTCCTCTTCTATTATTATCATCACAATAATAACAGGTATTAAACTTATCTATAGTTTCCGGTTTTAAATAACGTTTTCCGCCATAATACCCTTTTTGCAAATACATTTGCATGATTTTAGCTACATCATTAGCATTACTAAAAACACCTGCATGTCCTCCAACACCACCTTGCATTGCCGCTCCCATATCATGCACGTATCCTTGAATTTTTTGAAAACGATAATAATCGTCTTCTTCGGTAGGAACAATATTTCTATTACTCACTTTATTATTCGGATTATACATGGTATAATTTGCACCTAAAGACTCGTAAAAACGATCTCTAGCTAATTCATCTAAAGGTTTGTCGTAATGTTCCTCTATAAATTTCTTTAAAATATAATATGGTAAATCACTATAGCGATAACGCTGTCTAGTCAACAAGTCTGTATCCTTAATTATTTCTTGAATAGAATCTTGATAATCTTTACGCATGTACAATTCGTCTGCAACTTTTACGCTAAACTCCGGATCAAAATGCTTTCTATAATATTTAGGATTTGGATGTTTTGTTACCGAATCTAATGTTGCATAATAAAAAGGAATCCAAGGTTTTAATCTGGCATAATGCGAAAGCATTCTTTTAATCGTTACATCTTTTTTATTGGAAGTCTTATATTCTGGAAGCATTTCAGAAAGCTTACTGTCTAAGGAAACGATTCCTTGTTCTTCCATTTCCATTAATAATGGCAAGGTTGCCAATATTTTTGTCAAGGAAGCAACATCATAAATATCATTAAATTTCACTTCTTCGGCATCCTTAGCATAGGTATGTTTTCCGAAGTTTTTATTATAAATTACTTTTCCTTTTCTAGCAACCAGCAACTGAATTCCGGGAGTCATCCCTTCCTTTACCGCATGATTCGCAATAGAATCTATTTTTTTTAATCGGTACGAACTCATATCAACACGTTCTGGAATTGTGTACGACAAACGGCTAATTTCATTATATAAATCTCCTTGTCCAACACTAAAATCAACTCCTGCTGAAACCGGTAAAGTTCCTTTTGCTGGTAATGCTCCAAATATAATTTGTGCGGACTTTTGCTGTGCTATAGCACTATTTTGATAACTAACCACCACACTTTTAATATTGTTAATTGGATCTACATCTAAAAGTGCATACGGTTTTACAAAAATGTCTAGTATTACGGTATTATTTCTAGATATCTCAGACAACCAAGCAAGCTCTTCTTCAGTGAATTTGTAGCTTTTCCAAGGATTGTCATTCGATCTATGCAAACCAATAATAACCGTATTATAGGATTTTAATCTTCCTAAAAGCTCGTCTAAATTGCCTGCTTTCACTTCATGCACTTGGGTATATTTTTGAAGCTCTTTTAAAAATACAGAACCATCATCATCCCCAAACTTTACATAGGCAATACTTTTTGTTTCTAGTTGCTGCAATGGTAAAACACCCGCTTTATTTTCGGCAACTGTAATTGCATTTTCTAAAAGATCCTCATATAGGGCATCGTCTTTAATTCTATTTAAGTCCGCAACCAAATGCATCGTTCCTATTGGGGAATAGTTATTTAAGCCTACTTTATATTTTGCTTGTAATATTTTTTTAACCGAATGCGCTAAGCGTTCTTCCGTTATTTTTCCTTTACTAAAAGCATCTATAAATTTAGCGATTCCTTTTTCAGGATCTTCCGACATTAACATTACATCATTTCCTGCTAAAAAAGACATCAAATCTATTTCTCCTCCGACTTCTAATTCCCTTGTAGTGTTTCCGTCTAAAGACTTTTCAATATAATCTGCAGCACCTTTCATGGTCAAAGCATCTGTAAATATCAAACCTTTAAAACCTAAACGTTCTTTTAAAATATCGGTAACGATATGTTTAGATAAAGACGAAGGAAAATCTTCTCGTGCTTCTAAACTAGGCACATTTAAGTGTGCTACCATAACACTAGATAAACCTTCTGTAATTAGTTTTCGGTATGGATATAACTCTACAGAGTCTATTCTTTTTTCATCAAAAAGTACGGATGGTAATGTTTTATGCGAATCGCTTTCGGTATCTCCATGCCCTGGAAAATGTTTCGCATTTGCTAAAACACCAGCACTTTGCATCCCTTTCATAAAAGCCAAGGCTTTTTCGGTAACATTGTCTCTGTCTTCGCCAAAGGAACGATTTCCAATAATCGGATTTTTAGGATTGGTATTAATATCTACAACGGGAGCAAAATTAAAATGAACCCCTAAACGTTTGCAATGCTCTCCTATTTGTCTTCCGGTTTGCTCTACTAATCTTTTATCTTTAATGGCTCCGAGTGTCATATTCCAAGGGAAAGCATAGGTAGAATCTAAACGCATACTCAAACCCCATTCGGCATCCATACCAACCAATAAAGGCACTTTGGAAGCAGCTTGTAATTCGTTATTTAGTTTTGCTTGTCTCACCGGACCACCATTAGAGTAAATAATACCTCCAATTTTTTGATCCTTTATGAGGGAAACTACTTTCGCTTTGTTTGCTTCATCTTGATTAGAAAAAACCTGAACCATAAAAAGTTGTCCGATTTTCTCCTTTAATGTCATGCTGTTATATAAGCTGTCTACCCACTTGTTTTGGGAGATACCATCCCCTTGTAAAAGCGGATTATGCTCTTGCGCGTGGCTAAAAATGGTGAAAAATAATATAGAAAGTAATGTATAGTGGTGACGCATAAAATTGTTTAATAAATATAGCATAAAAACTATGCCAAAATAACATTTTTAAAACGAAGTTATACAGACTTTATGATAGATTTTAGAAGAATTATTAACCAGTTTATGAATACACGAGATTAATCCATAACGAACTTAAAAGCGATAGCGAAAATATTTGCAGATAAACCAGTATTACGTTTATAGTTACTATATTTAAAATCGACATTCTTCATTCCGAATTTCCAGATTTTAAATTTGGTAAAAATATCGGTGTAGGAAACTCCAAAACCATATTGATTTGCTGAAAATTTTGACAAATCGTAATCGGATGTATAATACTCGCTTGTGGAAAGGTTTTCGTCAAAAGGAGCAAAATAGTCTGCTGCAGTTTGGTTATAGAATCGATACGAAGGATAAAGCGTAAACTTGGAAGTAATTTTAATAGGCACTTCTACATTCGCTGTGTGCGAGTTAATTCCCCAATCATCAAAGTAATAACGATAATACGTTCGTAAAGAAACGGTTTCGTTTATATAATAATTAAAACGCATTCCTAACGGAATTTTAAATCTACTATCTGGAAGCCTCTCTATATCATCGGCTAATTGAAACACGTCTTTATTGCTAGAAGAAGTATAGTTATCAATACTTGCTGCATTCCCAATATAATAGTTGTCTACATCCCCAAAATACACACGTTGCATTGGGTTTGCCAGCCAACCATCTTGCTTAATCAAATCGAAAAACAAGGACATTTGTGCTTTTTTATTTATTATTTGAGAAAAGCTAAAAGACAGCGAATACGAATTTCTAGCCTTATCCTTTAGCAAATCAAAACCGGTAACAGGGCTCCAGTTGGTGCTTACATTTCCATTTTGATCTACTATATCTACTCCTTGAAAAACGCCTTGATTTAAGTTGCCATTCGTTTGTTTGAAAGCATCCAATTCGATAGGATACACCGGTTTCCAAGTATCTAAATACACATTCGCTTTTACACCTATCTCTGTATTTTTCTCGTTGAAGAGTTTTGCAAAACCACCTCCAAAACCAATAGAAGTATAATCGAATTCATTAGCGAAGGAAACATTTGCACTCCAAATATTATTTCTATCCTCCGAACTATGCGAATAACCCACGTTAACACTTGCCCAAGTATCTTGTTGTGAAGCACCAGAAGAAGCCACCCAAGGACTACCTTCATTAGAACCATCAAATGGATCTAAATTACTGGAAGAAGCAGAAGTATAGCTAGAAATCCCAACGTCCATGGTTAAAACTTCATCTGCACTTAATGGCAAACTAACAATTATGGTTGGCGTAAAATCGGTTAATTCTTCGGTTCCAACACCTCCAGTAACGGATGCATTATCGCCATCTTGCGAATAGTAACTCGTTAGAAAATCTACTTCTGTAGTTTCTAAAACTCGTTTTTTATATACCGTTGTAGCGTCTTGTGCAATAACACTTCCAAAAGAAAAAAGGATTACTATTAATATTATTTTTTTCATATTTATTTTTAAAATAATGAGATCCCATTTTACAATGGGATACATTCAACTTACGTTTTTATAAAACAAAAACTTGTTTCACTTAATTACAACCACAGCCACCACCAGATTTTCCGCCATTTGCTCCAGAAGCAGCTTCCCGATAGACTTGAAAATTGGTTTCAAAACGATCTACTTTTTTTTGTGACAAATCCATATCTGGATCATTTATGTACACTTTTTCGTATTCCTTTACAGCAACACAAGAACTACATGTAACGATAACTATTAGTATTAATATGCTTTTTTTAATCATGCTTATTTTGCTTTAATTCTATGTGATTGGATGTAATAATGGTATTGTCACCATCGACAATAATACATTCTACATCTTTTAGCTGGTTTATAAAATCTAATCCTACTTCTACTCCCATTACAAAAACGGAAGTCGCTAAAGCGTCTGCTAATTCGGCAGATTTTGTAAAAATAGAAACGCTTAAAATGCCTTTACTTGGATACCCCGTTCTAGGATCGATTATATGCGAATACAATTCACCATTAAGGGTTACATATTTTTCATAATTACCAGAAGTCACTACAGATTGATTATGGACTGGCAACCAAGAAAACACTTTGTCTTTATTTAAAGGATTTACAATGGCAACCATCCAATCTTTATTATTTGGTTGTTTTCCCCAAGCGTTTAAATCGCCAGACGCATTAATAATTCCAGAATGAACTCCTTTACTTTGTAATAAAACCTTTGCTTTATCTGCTGCATAACCTTTACCAATGGCGCCAAAGCCAATTTTCATTCCTTTACGCTTTAAAAAGACGGTTTGCTCTTTGTGATCTAAGAGGATGTTTTGATATCCTACTTTATCGACAGATTGTTTTATGATTTCTTCGGAAGGCATGGTTGTCATAGAACCATCAAATTTCCAAATTTTATCCATGGAAGCATAACTAATATCGAAAGCACCACTCGTTAATTTGGAGATTTTTAAAGCACGTTCAATCAATTGAAACAATTCAGCATCTACTTGTACAGGTTTAATTCCTGCTTGATTATTTATTAATGCCGTTTGCGAATTTTCATCCCAAGAGGAAATTAGTTTTTCGATTCTTGTAATTTCTTCCTGAGCAATACTAATAAATGCTTCTCCTTTTTCTTTAGAATTTGCTACTACTGAAATATCAAAACGACTTCCCATTAGCTTCATTGTTTTACTATAAGCTTCTTGAGAGAAAGCATTAGAAACGGCAAAAAAAGCTACTATACAAAGTATGTTTTTCAAAAGTTATTTAGTTTGTTAACGTATTTTTCTGGCGTAGATTTTTCGTAACCTGCAGTCCCTAAAACTTTTCCTTCTTTGTTTAAAACTACTACAAAAGGAAAGTATCCATTAGGATTATACTTCTCTGCTAATCCATTATTGTGTTCTTGTAATTCTGGAGTCAATTTGTTTCCTTTTCGTTTTGGGAAATCTGCTTGTAACATTACAAATGTATCTTTTGCTAATCGCTGAAAAGCTTCTGTGCTCCAAATTTCTTTATCTAATTTAATACAAGGTGCACACCAATCGGAACCTTGAAAAACCAAAACTATTTTTTGATTGTTTTGTGAAGCTAACGCTTTGGCTTCCTCAAAATTGGTATGCCATTCTTGCGCAAAACTGGATACGGAAAGAACCAACAAAAAGGCGAATACGACTATTTTTTTCATGTAAGATATTTTAATATATAAATAACGTAAAAAGTATATACATATTTTGTAACAATTGTTACAGTCGATAAAAATCGAGAAGCCTTATTACTCTATTAAATCGATATGCCTATCGTGATACCCTAAAAGGTACAAAACACCGTCTAAACCAATACTAGATATAGAACTTTGTGCATTGTCTTTCACTGTTGGTTTGGCATGAAAAGCAATACCTAAACCTGCTAAATTTAACATCGGTAAATCGTTTGCTCCATCCCCAACGGCAATAGTTTGGCTAATATCAATTCCTTCTTTAATAGCAATTTCTTTAAGGTATTCGGCTTTCTTGTTTCCATCTACAATTTCACCAAGATAACCACCTGTTAATACGCCATCTTTAATCTCTAATTGGTTGGCATATACGTAATCTATTCCTAGTTCTTTTTGAAGGTAATGTCCGAAATAAGTAAAACCACCAGAAAGAATAGCCGTTTTAAATCCGTATTTTTTTAAGGTATCAATTAGTCTTTTAGCACCTTTAGTTATGGGTAAGTTGACAGCTACATCGTGCAGGACTTCTTCTTTTAAACCTTTTAAAAGCGTCATGCGTTTCTTAAAGCTTTCGTTGAAATCTATTTCCCCTTGCATTGCAGATTCTGTAATTGCTCTGACCTCTTCTCCTACTCCTGCTAAATCCGCAAGTTCATCAATCACTTCGGTTTGAATAAGTGTAGAATCCATATCAAAACAAACTAGACGTCTGTTACGTCTGTAAATATTATCTTCTTGAAAAGCAATATCGACATCCAAATCGTGCGAGATTTGCATGAACTTAGCGGTAAGTTCCTCTTTATTTTCTATTCTTCCACGAATAGATAGTTGGATAGATGCTCTAGGATATTCTTCCGTTTTCACTAACGAAGTTCGTCCGGTCAGTCTTTTTATAGCATCAATATTTAAGTTTTGTTCGGAAATCACTTTAGTCACTTCAGAAATCTGTTCCGCAACTAGCTTTTCACCTAAAACGGTAACAATATAGCGGTCTTTCCCTTGCAGGGAAACCCAATTTTCGTAATCTTCGAGGGATATAGGTGTAAATTTAGCTTTCACACCAAGTTCGTATGCTTTAAAAAGTAAATCTTTTAAAACTGCTGCTGATTTTTTTTTATTTCCAATTTCAAATAGAAAACCTAAAGAAAGTGTGTCGTGAATATTTGCCTGGCCAATATCTAAAATCTTAGCGCCATACGTTGCTAAAACACCTGTTAAACTTGAGGTTAATCCTGGTTTATCTTGTCCGGATATATTTAATAAAAAAATTTCGTTAGCCATTATTTACTATTACTAATTACAAAAATCTACTATGCCAACTTTCACTTGCAGGAACTTCCCAGTTTTCTTTAAATTCGGCTACTGTATTTACTAAATTATTAAAAACAATCGTGTTTTTGGACACTGCTTTATCTTTAGCCATTTTTTTAAAGTCGATTAATGTTTTGTACGCAATGAATTCTCCTTGCTTGTAAGAAACATTCATTTTGTCCATTAAATCTACATTATAATCTTTTTCTAATTGCTGAATAAAGCTCACGGAAGCATCAATAGAGCAACCTGTTGCATGATTCATGTCTTGATTTAAACCAATAACGATAAATCGCTTATAAACAATATCATAACCCGCTTGTAAGTCGGCACCATGCGCAGCCCAATTTTCAACAAAAACATTTAGTTTATTAGAAATCTCTTCTATTTCCTTTTCGGTAAAAGAACGATTTGCTTGGTAAATCCAAACACGAGATTCCTCTGGTAATGTATTAAATTCTACTAACATTTATAATATGGATATTTTTTTGATTACTTTAAAATTGCGGTATTCGTTAATCTTAGGATCATAAAGCTCTTTTTCAAGATAAATAACCTCCAGATTTTTTCCTTTTAATTTCTTGGTATTACTTAGAAGTTCTTCCCCTTCAAAGTATTGTAACCATATTAG
>JAGPUY010000468.1 GCA_018067265.1 Oceanihabitans sp.
CATAACCACCATAATAATAGCGCATACAATTAGCACAAAATATAATGAAATTATAAAATTCTTTGCTTTAGTATTGTTTGTTCTCATTTTGCGGATTTTACTTTTAGGGAATATAAATTACACACTTTCTTCTTCAATAATGTCTAATTCCACCTTAAGATTATCAATAATAAACTCTTGTCTTGTTGGTGTGTTTTTTCCCATGTAGAAACTTAGCAATTCCTCAATAGACATGTCTTTATCTAGCATTACAGGATCTAACCTAATGTCTTGCCCTATGAAATGTACAAACTCATCTGGCGAGATTTCACCAAGTCCTTTAAATCGAGTGATTTCTGGTTTTGGTTTTAGTTTTTGCACCGCGTCTCTTCTTTCTTGTTCGGAATAGCAATACACCGTTTCCTTTTTATTACGGACTCTAAACAATGGTGTTTGTAGAATATATAAATGGCCTTCTTTTATAATTTCTGGGAAGAATTGCAAAAAGAAAGTAATTAATAACAAACGAATATGCATACCATCGACATCGGCATCTGTTGCTATTACAATATTATTATAACGTAAATCTTCAATAGATTCTTCTATATTTAAAGCAGCTTGTAGTAAGTTAAATTCTTCGTTTTCATAAACTATTTTTTTACTAAGTCCGTAACAGTTTAAAGGTTTCCCTTTTAAACTAAATACTGCTTGCGTGTTTACGTCTCGTGATTTTGTAATACTACCCGATGCAGAATCTCCCTCGGTAATAAACAAGGTGCTTTCTAGGTTTCTTTCGTTTTTAATATCCCCAAAATGCACTCTGCAATCTCTTAATTTTTTGTTGTGCAGACTCGCTTTCTTTGCTCTATCTTTTGCTAGTTTTCTAATTCCAGAAAGCTCTTTACGTTCGCGTTCGGCTTGTAATATTTTACGCTGAATACTTTCTGCTACATCGGTATTTTTGTGTAGAAAGTTGTCTAAATATTTTTTTAGGAAATCGTTAATATACGTTCTTACCGTTGGCAACTCGCCTCCCATATCTGTAGAACCAAGTTTGGTTTTGGTCTGGCTCTCAAAAATAGGCTCCATTACTTTTATGGCAATAGCACATACTACGGATTTACGGATATCGGAGGCTTCGTAATTTTTACCAAAGTATTCTCTTATGGTTCGTACTAATGCTTCTCTAAATGCGGCAAGATGTGTTCCACCTTGCGTGGTGTTTTGTCCGTTAACAAAAGAGTGGTATTGTTCGCTATATTGTGTTTTACTATGTGTTAGTGCTACTTCTATATCGTCACCACGTAAATGAATAATTGGATAGGATCTATCGGTTTCGTTTATATTTTCAGAAAGTAAATCTTTTAAACCATTTTCACTATAGAATTTTTCGCCATTAAAAACAATGGTTAAACCAGGATTTAAGTACACGTAATACTTGAGCATTTTTTCAACATACTCACTTCTGTACTTGTAGTTTTTGAAGATAACTTCATCTGGAACGAAAGACACTTTAGTTCCTTTTCGTCTCGAGGTATCTTCTAATAGATCTTGATTGATAAGGTTACCTTGTTCAAATTCCGCGGAAGCGCTTTTATTATCCCTGGTAGATTCTACTCTAAAAAAGGAAGATAAGGCATTTACAGCCTTGGTACCAACTCCGTTTAAACCTACAGATTTTTTGAAGGCTTTAGAGTCATACTTTCCACCAGTATTCATTTTAGAAACCACATCTACTACTTTTCCTAAAGGAATACCACGACCATAATCTCTCACGATCACTTTGGTTCCTTGAATAGAAATATCAATGGTTTTACCAGCTCCCATTACATATTCATCGATGGAGTTATCTAGTACCTCTTTTAAAAGAATGTAAATCCCATCATCTGCCGAAGAACCATCACCAAGTTTTCCAATATACATTCCAGGACGCATACGAATATGTTCTTTCCAGTCCAGTGAGCGTATATTATCTTCGGTATATTTGGTTTCTTGAGACATAGTGGTATAAAATAAATAGGATAAGTTGCTAAGATAGTATTTCGCGTGAAAAAATGAAATACAGAAGGCACAAAGTAATTAACAAGTTATTAGAAAATAAAATGGCAGTTGCATTTGAAATCGGAAAGGCAGTCCGTTTTTTAATACGATGCGATTTCATAAATTATTCAAATAGTATGCAATAAAAAAGCGAGATGAAAATTCATCTCGCTTTTAGTAATTGCTCTATATGTTCTAAGTGTTTTTACACATTAAATAAGAAATGCATTACATCGCCATCTTTAACTACGTAATTCTTACCTTCTACTCGCATTTTACCAGCTTCTTTTACTTTCGCTTCACTACCAAAAGTAACAAAATCTTCATAAGCAATAACTTCTGCTCTAATAAAACCTTTTTCAAAATCGGTATGAATAACTCCAGCAGCTTGAGGTCCTGTTGCTCCTACATTAACGGTCCAAGCTCTTACTTCCTTCACTCCTGCAGTAAAATAGGTTTGTTGTTTTAATAATTTATAAGCAGAACGAATTAATTTTGCTGCTCCTGCTTCCTCTAATCCTATATCTTGAAGAAACATTTGTCTTTCTTCGTAATCATCTAATTCATTAATATCTGCTTCTGTACCAACTGCTAATACTAAAACTTCTGCATTTTCATCTTTTACAGCTTCTCTAACTAGTTCTACATATGCATTACCAGAAACAGCAGATCCTTCGTCTACATTACAAACATACATTACTGGTTTGTCTGTAATAAGTTGACTAGGTTTTACAAATTCCAAGTAATCTTCATCACTAAATTCTAAAGCTCTTACCGAAACGCCAGCTTCTAAGTTTTCTTTTATTTTTAATAAAACAGCTTCTTCTTTTTGCGCTTCTTTATTCCCTGTTTTTGCAGCTCTTTTTACTTTATCTAACTTTTTATCTACAGTTTCTAAATCTTTTAACTGCAGTTCCATATCGATTGTTTCCTTATCTCTAATCGGATTTATATTACCATCCACATGAATAATATTGTCATTATCAAAACAACGTAATACATGTAAAATAGCGTCGGTTTCTCTAATGTTTGCTAGGAATTGATTCCCTAAACCTTCCCCTTTACTTGCTCCTTTTACTAAACCTGCAATATCTACAATCTCTACAGTTGCTGGTTGTACACGAACTGGATTTACTAGTTCTTCTAGTTTTTCTAATCTTGGATCTGGTACATTTACAATCCCAATATTAGGTTCAATAGTACAAAACGGAAAGTTTGCACTTTGTGCTTTAGCATTAGATAAACAATTAAATAAAGTTGACTTTCCAACATTTGGTAATCCTACAATTCCTGCTTTCATATGTGTTTTTCCGCTAAAGCGGAAATCTTTAAATTAAACTTCTTTTACCTGCTAAAGGTATACACCTTTCAGGAAACTAATTTTTATTAGCGACTGCAAATATAAATGATACTTCTCAGTATTGATTAATTTTTAATAAATAAGTTAATAACTTAAAAACAAAATTGTACTTAAATATTTAATTTCCATATCTTTAATGTATAACTAATCAAAAACAATAACGATATGAAACACTTTTACTTAGTATTGCTTTTATTTTTTAGTGCCCAATTCGCCATTGGACAAACAATAAATGGAACTATTACAGATCCGGAAGGTTTACCATTACCAAACGTAAATATTATTGAAAAAGGAACCTCTAATGGTGTTACCTCCGATTTTGATGGAAATTACAGTATTAATGTTAATGAAAATGCGACACTTATTTTTAGCTATGTTGGTTATGACACACAAGAATTAGACGTAAACGGTCAGTCTTCTATAAATGTTACGATGGCAGAAGGCGTTGGTCTAGACGAAGTGATACTTGTTGGATCTCGTAGCCCAAGAAGAACTGCTGTGGATACCGCTGTTCCTGTGGATGTTCTGGATGTTGCTGGAATCGCTTCTATTACCGGAAAAGTGGAAGTGAATGAAATACTGCAATACGCAGCACCTTCCTTTAATGCAAGTAAACAATCGGGATCTGATGGTGCCGATCATGTTGTTCCTGCTTCTTTAAGAGGTTTAGGCCCAGATCAAACACTAGTTTTAATTAATGGTAAAAGAAGACACCAATCTTCCTTAGTAAACATCTTTGGAACAAGAGGTCGTGGAAATTCTGGAACCGATTTAAATGCCATTCCTGCATCTGCTATTAAAAGAATAGAAGTTTTGAGAGATGGTGCTTCTGCACAATATGGATCCGATGCAATTGCTGGTGTAATAAATATTGTTTTGAAAGATAATACCGAAGGGTTTTCTGGAGGTCTAACTTATGGTGCATATAGCACAGCAATTGGCGATGGCTGGGAAGAAAAATCTGGAGAGACTTTATATAATGTGGAAGGAGAAAACAGGTTAGATGGAAAAGATAGAAAGTATGATGGTGAAACCGTTAAAATAGATTTAAACTATGGAGCAGCTCTAGGAAAAGATGGTGGGTTTGTAAATTTTACAACAGAATTTTTATCTAAAGACAATACCTTACGTCCAGGTTTTTCATGGAGAAAAGGATATGGAAGTGCTGGTGTGGATGGATTTAATTTTATGATAAATGCAGCAGTTCCTGTTGGAGACAAAACAGAAGTTTATGCTTTTGGTGGTCGCAATTTTAGAGATACGGATGCGTATGCTTTTTCTCGTGATAGTTTTGACGATGGCGATAATCGATCCGTTCCTAGTTTATATCCAGATGGATTTACGCCTAGAATAACTTCTAATATAACCGATGTTTCTGTATCTGCAGGTGTTAGACACGAAATGAATAATGGATGGAACGCCGACTTTAATAATACGTATGGTAAAAACAATTTTCATTACTATATAAAAGATAGTAATAATGCTTCCATGCAAGATGCTTCTCCTACAGATTTTGATGCTGGTGGTCATTATCTTTCTCAAAACACTACGGGTGTCGACTTTAATAAATATTTTGAAGATGTAGCCGCAGGATTAAGTATTGCTTTCGGTATGGAATATAGAACAGAGAACTTTGGCATATTTGCTGGAGAAGTAGCTTCTTATGCACTTTATGATGATAACGGCATTCCTCTTACCAATCCGGACACACAAACTGTTGCTACAGATTCTAATGGCGATGAATTACCAGGAGGTTCCCAAGGATTCCCTGGGTATAGTCCCGCAAATGAAATAGATAGAAGTAGAACCAATTATGGTATTTATCTGGATTCTGAAGTCAATATTAGTGATGACTTTTTAGTTGCTGGAGCTGTACGTTATGAAAATTACAGTGACTTTGGTAATACCTTTAATTTTAAAGTAGCAAGTAGATACAAATTACTGGATGACGCATTGGCAATTAGAGGTTCTGTTTCCACAGGTTTTAGAGCGCCTTCTTTAGCGCAATTATACTACAACCTTATTTTTAATAATATTGTTGCAGGCGTATCTGTACCCTCTTTACTATCGGCAAATAATAGTACCGTTACTAAAGCTTTTGGTATTGAAAGCCTTAAAGAAGAAAAAGCATTTAACGGAAGCTTAGGTTTTACATTTAGTAAAAGTGGATTCACTGCGACTATAGACGGTTATTTAATTAATGTAGATGATAGAATTATTTTAACCGATAACTTTACAGACCAAGCAATTTTAGGTCCTTTAGGTGTAGATGCTGCTCAGTTTTTTGCAAATGGTGTAGATACACAAACTACCGGATTAGATATTGTTTTAAGTTATAAAATGTCTGTTGGTGATAACGGTAATATAAATGTAGGCGTCATAGGAAACCTTAATAAACTAAAAATTAAAAACATTAACACGCCAGAATTTGAAGGAAGTAGCATGACCGATGAAGAAGCAGAATTAAGATTCTTCGGTCCTTTCTCACAAGCTTATTTAGAAGCAGCTGCACCAGATTATAAATTCGGACTTAATCTTGGCTATGCTACTCCTAAGTTTAATGTATTAGTATCTTTAACACAATTTAGTGAAGTTGTTTTACAAGATTTTCAATGGGTAGATTCACCTCCTGTAACTTTTGCAGAAGCAGATGCATTGAAACTTACTGCAACAGATACCTATGACGCTAGAACCATTGTGGATTTAAGTTTAGGGTATAAATTTTCTAAATCCATAAGCTTAACTTTAGGAGCAAATAACTTATTTAATAAGTATCCGACTTCGCAATTTGATGGTTGGACAGATCAAGGAGGTTTAGCCGATTCGGTACAAATGGGTTCAGATGGGAGATATATTTTTACACGATTAGGATTTAATTTCTAATATATTTGAAACTAGTTAAAACAAAAAAAATCCTGAGCATAAACTCAGGATTTTTTATATTTAATTAAAATAATTTTTACTCTTCTGGATGCATAAATTTTTGTTTTCCTAAAAGTACATCTTCTGTTTCTACGTGATCATCATCCGGTACACAACAATCTACAGGACATACTGCAGCACATTGTGGCTCTTCATGAAAACCTACACATTCGGTACATTTATCGGGTACAATGTAATAAATCTCATCACTAATTGGTTCTTGTGCTTCGTCTGCATCTACAGATTTTCCGTTTGGTAAAACTAATTTACCATCTAAACTCGTTCCATCTTTGTATCTCCAATCGTCTGCACCTTCGTAAATTGCAGTATTTGGACATTCTGGTTCACAAGCACCACAATTGATACATTCGTCTGTTATTATAATTGCCATAGTGTAATTTTCAATTAAATTTAATAGTCTTGAAAAACGCTGAAAATTCTATAAAATTAAGAATTATTTAAAATTTAGTTTAATCCTTTTAAAAAAATAGGTTTAAAAAAATTTCGTTCATTTCATTTTTCTAACTTTGCGCAAAAATAACGCCAAAAGTATTCATAACCAAATACAAGATGAATTTAGACCAAAGAATTAACGCTTTTGCAAAATTAGGAGACTTTTTAAGCCAATTTACTTCTGAAAACTTTCAGAAAAAAGAAAATATAGAACACAACGAACTATTTTTTGAAGGATTTAAACATCAAATAAAACTAGCACAAGAACACAACGGATGGTTTACTAAAAAAAACCTAATCTTTACTTTTACTAATTGGTCCAACGCTTTAACTACTACTAATTTAAAAAAATGGTTAGAAAAGTATGACCTTCAGGAAGTAAATACACAGAAAGTTGCCATAATCATGGCTGGAAACATTCCGTTAGTAGGTTTTCATGATTTTCTATCTGTTTTAATTTCCGGACATGAAGTGCTAGTAAAGCAATCTAGTAATGACAAACATCTACTTCCTTTTATAGCAAAATACTTAGAACATGTAGCACCTGCTTTTAAAGGAAAAATAACTTTAACAGAACAAAAGCTTCAAAATTTTGATGCGGTTATTGCTACAGGAAGTGATAATACTGCGCGTTATTTTGAATACTATTTTAAGAACAAACCTTCTATTATTAGAAAAAACAGAAACTCTGTTGCTATTTTAACAGGTAACGAAACCGAAGAGGAACTAACTGCTTTATCGGAAGATATTTTTAGATATTACGGTTTAGGATGCAGAAACGTATCGAAGCTATTTGTACCAAAAGATTACGATTTTCAGCCCTTTTTTAAAGCAATGTATCCTTGGAATGCGATCATAAACGAAAATAAGTACGCTAATAATTATGATTATAATAAAGCCGTATATTTAATGAGCGAATTTGATATGCTTGAAAATGGTTTTTTAATGATCAAAGAAGACAGCAGTTTCGCCTCACCCATCGCTACCGTTTTTTACGAATATTACGAGAACACAGAAGCACTTAAAACGTATATAGATACTAACATAAACAACATTCAATGTATTGTATCTAATGGCTTTAACGAAAACGAAATAGTATTTGGGAAATCCCAACAACCAGAACTTTCCGATTATGCAGATGGGGAAGACACAATTGCATTTTTGTTAAAAATTTAGAGAATAATTATCATTTTAATAACATAATTCCCTTCAAAAATTAGCACCTTTGTAACTGTTTAAAAATAAAGATTTCCGATTTCTCGGAAATGAAAAATAAATTTTTCGATGAAAAAACATAATTTTAGTGCAGGACCTAGTATTCTTCCACAAGAAGTATTATTAAAAGCTTCAGAAGCTGTAATGGATTTCAACAATGATGGCTTATCCTTATTAGAAATATCACACCGAAGTAAATCTTTTGTAGATGTTATGGAAAAAGCAAGATCCTTAGCTTTAGAGCTTCTTGGATTAGAAGGCAAAGGCTACAAAGCTTTATTTTTACAAGGTGGAGCAAGTACACAGTTTTTAATGGTTGCACTAAATCTTTTAGAAAAAAGAGCTGCTTATTTAAATACAGGAACTTGGAGTGATAAAGCAATAAAAGAAGCCAAAATATACGATGATATTTTAGAAGTAGCCTCTTCTAAAGATGCAGGTTATAATTATATTCCTAAAGGATATGATATTCCTAGTGATCATGATTACTTTCATATTACATCCAATAACACCATCTTTGGTACACAAATGAAATCCTTTCCAAACACTCCTATTCCACTTGTTTGTGATATGAGTAGTGATATCTTTTCAAGAACTTTAGACTTCACTAAATTCGATTTAATATATGCAGGAGCGCAAAAAAATATGGGACCAGCTGGAACTACTTTAGTTATAGTGAAGGAAGATGTTTTAGGAAAAGTGTCTCGTAAAATTCCGTCTATGATGGATTATAAAGTACATATTAGTAAAAGCAGCATGTTTAATACACCTCCTGTTTTTGCAGTATATACGTCTATGTTAACACTAGAATGGTTAAAAAATCTTGGTGGTCTTAAAGCTATTGAAGAAATTAACGAAATGAAAGCTCGTGTCATGTATTCTGAAATAGATTTAAATCCGTTATTTAAAGGATATGCTAATAAAGAAGATCGTTCTAACATGAACGCAACCTTTACGCTTGCCAACGAAGATTTAAAAGAAACTTTTGAAACTATGCTTGAAGAAGCTGGTATTAGTGGTTTAAATGGGCATAGAAGTGTTGGTGGTTATAGAGCATCTATGTACAACGCATTACCTTTAGATAGTGTTAAAGCACTTGTAGAAGTAATGAGTGAATTAGAAACAAAAGCATAAAATAAATTTTAATGTAAAGTGGAAGTATAAATCGTTCAAACAACATTTAACTTTCAACTTTCAACACAATACATAAAAAATGAAAGTATTAGCAAATGACGGAATTTCTCAAAGCGGAATTAAAGCTTTAGAAGAAGCAGGTTTTGAAGTTTTAACTACAACAGTGGCCCAAGAACAACTAATAAACTACATAAACACAAATACAATTAGCACACTATTAGTTAGAAGTGCAACAACAGTACGTCAAGATTTAATTGATGCTTGTCCGAGCTTAAAAATCATTGGTCGTGGTGGTGTTGGTATGGATAATATCGATGTAGAATATGCAAAAAGCAAAGGATTACACGTAATTAATACGCCAGCTGCATCTTCTCAATCGGTTGCCGAATTAGTATTCGCTCACCTTTATGGAGGGGTTCGTTTTTTACACGACTCGAACAGAAACATGCCATTAGATGGAGATTCTAAATTTAAAGCATTAAAGAAAAATTATGCTAAAGGTATTGAGTTACGTGGGAAAACAATAGGTATTATTGGTTTTGGTCGTATTGGTCGTGAAGTAGCAAAAATTGCTTTAGGTGTTGGTATGAAAGTTATTGCAGCAGATAAATTTATCGATGCTGCAGAAGTAAGTGTGGATTTCTTTGACGGACAATCGGTTAAATTCAACATTGCTACACAACCTATGGAAGCAATTTTAAAGCAAGCAGATTTCATTTCTTTACACGTTCCAGCACAAGACGGATATGTTATTGGAAAAGAACAATTTGAGGTAATGAAAGATGGCGTTGGAATTGTGAATGCTGCAAGAGGTGGCGTTATAGATGAAGTAGCCTTAGTGGATGCTTTAGAATCTGGAAAAGTTGCTTTTGCTGGACTAGATACTTTTGAAAATGAGCCTACTCCTGCAATTCCTGTTTTAATGAATGGAAGAGTTTCTTTAACGCCTCATATTGGTGCTGCAACGAATGAAGCACAAGATAGAATTGGTACAGAATTAGCCGATCAAATTAAGAAATTACTTCTTAACGATAAAAAATAACACATCATCGGTGTTTTTTGAAATATTTTAAAAATCAAGTCTTAACAAAAACGTTAAGACTTTTTTTATGTAAATTAGTACTGTATCTTTTGATATAGCGATGAGTATTAATTAAAAATAAAAAATAAAAATGTCAGGAATTCTAGACTTATTAAACAGTGACCTTGGTAAAACTATCATTAGTGGTGTATCAGGCTCTACCGGAACAGATCAAAACAAAACAAGTAGCGTGTTAACAATGGCTTTACCTATTTTAATGAAGGCAATGGAGCGTAATGCTTCTACACCTGAAGGTGCTGAAGGCTTAATGGGAGCTTTAAGTGGAAAACATAATGGAAGTATATTAGACAACCTTGGTGGTTTATTTGGTGGTGGAGTTAATGACGAAGTACTAAACGATGGAGATAAAATTTTAGGTCACGTTCTAGGAAATAAAAAACAAGGGGTTGAAAAAATTATTGGTGAAAAATCTGGTTTAGATGCTGGTTCTGTAGCCAACATATTAAAAGTAGCTGCTCCAATATTAATGGGTGTTTTAGGTAAACAAGCAAGTCAAAACAATGTGAGTTCGTCTAACGACTTAAGTGGTTTACTTGGTGGATTACTTGGTGGTAGCGATGCTAAAGAAGAGCAAAGTTTCCTTGAAAAAATATTAGATGCAGATGGTGATGGTAGCGTAATTGATGATGTTGCTGGTATGGTATTAGGTCAAGCAACAAAAGGAAAAGGTGGACTTGGTGGTTTACTTGGTGGCCTTTTTGGAGGTAAATAATTGAACTTCTACATATTTTAACTTAAATGCCAAACTCACGTTTGGCATTTTTTGTATATTTAATAATAAACAAATTTTAAAATGAAATCCTTTCTTTACACAATATTTATATGTGCATTATTAGTAGCTTGTAATTCAACTAAAAACAATAAAGTAGTTGAAGAAAGAAAACCTAGTATAGAAAATGACACCATAACTATTAGTAACGAAGAACTAGAATACGAAATAACAATCATTGAAACCGGTTTTAGTTCTTGGTTTGCCACTAGAGCAAAACCAGAAGGCTTCTATTCCCAAGATTATTTAGAAAACAAAAACCATCTTTTTGTAGATGCATGGAATACTCGGGTTCTTAATCCTAATCAATATGATCCTAACCTTTACGAAATGCAAATAAATTACGAATATGGTGTAGATTATGGTTATGATGTTAATTATAAACTCTATAACTATTTTATTTATTTTCAATTAAAATATAAACAAAAATTAGCAGGTTTTATTCCTAGAAATTAAACTGTGTTCTGTATTTTTGCATCGAAATTAGATGCATGGAAAAATTAAAACAACGTTGGGAAATTCAAAAAAATTGGCAGTTACTATTTCCTATACTTGGTGTATTAGTTACGTTTTATTCCGCTTACAGACTTTCTAGTAGGTTTGCTAACGAACTTCATTTTAGTATTCAAATATTCTTAACTATCCTTATCGCTTACGCACTAATCCGCTTTTTTCTATTTCTATTTACCAAAGTAGAAAAACGATGGAAAGTAACCTATCGTTGGGAAATGATTGCAATATTCATGGTCTTTGCATTAACAGGTTCTTCTTCTTTATTTGTTGGAAGACCACTCATGAAATGGATTGGAATTACTAAAGAAAACTTAAACATATTTGTTTATTGGATCCTTTTTATTATCATTGGCCTAATTTTCTATCAAATATTATTAGTATTTTTTGGGTGGCTATTTGGTCAACATAAATTCTTTTGGGAATTTGAAAAAAAGATGATTAGACGATTCGGCTTAGGTCGATTTTTGTAAAAAATGAAAACCAAGCAAGAACATAGCATCTTTAAATTTGTAACTATACTCCTTATAGTCACTATACTTATACCTAGTATAGTAAAGCTTGGACATGTTTTTGAAAATCATAAACATGACATTTGTACAGACAATTTAAGTCAGACGCACTTACACACGCTAGATTTAGAATGTGAATTTTACAAGTTCAAAGTAAACAATCCTTTTGTTTTTCAGAAGCCAACGCTACATTTAATTCCTGTAGAAAACAACCATAAAGTTTATACTTCACAATATCAATTTATTTCCGAATACCAACGCTTATCCTTTGCGTTACGTGGTCCTCCACAATTAGTTTAATGCCGTTACACCAAATATTTTTTAAATAATCGATTCCATACGGTTCTATTTCCTTTAGGTTTTTATATAAAACGTAGAGAAAATAGAGGTCCTAATCACAATCTTTTATTTTAAATATTCCTTGGTTTTAGAGCTGAAATTATTTCAGTAAAATTCACATTAAATTAATTAGTAAATGAAACAATTTATAAAATTATTGTTGCTTTTAGTAGCAACAAGTATATCTGCACAAAACAGTATTAATGGTAGCATTTTAAATAGCGAAACCAACGAAGATATAGCTTTTGCAAACATATATTTTCCGCAATTAGAAAAAGGAACCACCACCAATGCCGATGGTAATTTTACTTTAAACAACTTACCAACCGGAAACTATAAAATTTTAGTTTCTTATGTTGGATTCGAAACGTTCTCACAAACAATTACGCTTCCCTTGCAAGAAAATTTAGAAATTCGTTTGCAATCTTCCGCTATAGAAATGGAAGAAGTGATTGTCTCTACTCCTTTTCACAAGTTACAAAGTGAAAACGTGATGAAAGTGGAGCAACGTAAAGTTTCCGACTTAAAGAAAAATGGAGCCATTAATCTAGCACAAGGCATTACTAATATTCCTGGTGTAGAAGGTATTTCTACAGGAATTGGCATTTCTAAACCAGTAATTCGTGGTTTAAGTTCTAATCGTGTTTTGGTGTATACACAAGGTATACGACTAGAAAATCAACAATTTGGGAGCGAACATGGTCTTGGTGTTAATGATGCAGGAATAGAAAGTGTAGAAGTGATAAAAGGACCTGCTTCCCTACTCTATGGTAGTGATGCGCTTGGTGGTGTTTTGTATTTAAATCCGGAACGTTTTGCACAAGAAAATGAAAGCGAAACCGATTTGAATTTGCAATATTTTACAAATACCGAAGGATTAAGTACTAATCTTGGCTATAAAAGTTCTGGAGAACAGTTTAAGTTTTTAATTCGAGGAAGCTTTGCAGAACATGCAGATTATAAAACGGAAGATTACAGAGTTACCAATACACGTTTTAACGAAAAAGATTTAAAAGCAGCTTTAGGTTATCAAGGTGTACACTTTAAAACCGAATTACGTTATAATCTGAATGCTTCGAAGCTTGGTATTCCGGAAGAAATAGGAGTTCAAAGCTTAAATAACTATCCGTTATTACCTTATCAAGACATTACAAATCATATTTTTAGTTCTAAATCTGTTGTGTTTTTTAAAGATTCTAGTTTAGATGTAAGCCTTGGGTTTACATACAATGACAGAAAAGAATTTGAAGAAGAACACGATCATGAAGAAGAGGATCACGAAGAACATGAAGACGAAGAAGAACATCATGAAGACGAAGACGAGCATCACGAGGAAGTTTTACATCCTGCGTTACATATGAAGCTTAAAACCTTTAATTATGATGTAAAATATCACTTACCAAAATTAGGAAAGTTTGAGACTATCGTTGGTGTTCAAGGAATGAATCAAACCAATACGAATTATGGCGAAGAGCAACTAATTCCGGATGCAACAACGAATGATTTTGGCGTTTTAGCAACCTCTCATATTCATTTTGAAAAAGTAGATGTGCAATTAGGTGCCCGTTTTGATACTAGAAAAATTGATGTATATGACGTGCTTGATAAAAACTTTAATAGTTTTAATGGTGCTTTAGGATTTAAAACCAATCTTACAAAAAATGTAGTAGCTAGATTAAATGTAGCTTCTGGATTTAGAGCGCCAAACCTTGCAGAACTTACATCTTATGGATCTCATGAAGGTACCAACCGTTTTGAAATTGGAAACGAAAACCTGAATAACGAACAAAATTTTCAAACCGATTTAGCTTTAGAATATAAAACAGATCATTTAGAGGTTTTTGCTAATGGTTTTTATAATGTAGTAAATGACTACATTTATTTATCTCCAAATGGAGAAAGTATTAATGAAGATCCTGTTTATTTATATCTTCAAGAAGATGCTGCGCTTTATGGTGGAGAATTTGGTTTGCATATACATCCGCATCCTTTAGATTGGTTGCATATAGAAAGTAGTTTTGAAACCGTTACTGGAAAACAAAATGGTGGCGAGTATTTGCCACTAATTCCTGCAAACAAAATAAACAATACGTTACGTGTGGAGTACGATTTAAAACATCTAAAAAAAGGAAATGCATTTATTACTTTAAGTACGGCTTTAGCACAAAACAAGACTAGTGTATTTGAAACAGAAACAGGCGGTTATAGCCTATTAAGTGCAGGATTTGGTGGCGAAGTTAGTGTGTTTAAAAACGCGCTACAGTTTCAAATTACAGGAACTAATTTAACCAATAAAAAATATGTAAATCATCTGTCCAGATTAAAACCAGATGGTATTTATGATATTGGAAGAAATTTTAGCTTTTCGGTGCGTTACACGCTTTAAAGATTTAGTATAATTTTCTTAAGATTCTGAAACAAGTTCCGCATGACAAAACAATTAATAGTTGTCATTCTGAACTAGTTTCAGAATCTATTTAAGGGATAATAAAGAAAATAGGAAACGTTAGATAAACCTATTCGGCATCTACCTCTATAATCGTATCTTCTGGTTTTGTCTTTTTAATCACATTGGTATAAAACCACATGATGGTAAATGTTGGTATAAAGTCTAATCCAGGAATAGCTTCTTCAATAAATGTAATAACACCAGCTATTTTTCCAATTTCACCTTTATATAATCTTGTCATAATGTACCCAGAAAGTGGTGCCCAAACAAGATCTATAAAAGGTATTAAGCCAATGACATCTAATAAGATGCTTATTGCTAATAATTTGTATTTGTTTTTAATTTGTAAATTCATAGTTCTTATAGTAAACAAAAAAAGTGCCAAGATTACCTGACACTTTATTAGTATATATTTTCAACTATATGTTACATGTTACCTAGCGCTAGGAAAGCTTTGTACTAATTAATTTTAAAAATTCGTTTCTTGTTTCAATTTTTTCAAATTGTCCTCTAAACCCAGAAGTGGTAGTTACCGAGTTCTGCTTTTGTACACCACGCATCATCATACACATATGCGAAGCTTCAATAACCACGGCAACTCCTTGCGGTTTTAAAGTATCGTTAATGCAATCTAATATCTGGTGTGTTAAACGTTCTTGTACTTGCAATCGTCTTGCAAAAACATCTACAATTCTTGGTAATTTACTTAAACCAACAATTTGTCCGTTAGGTATATATGCAATGTGTGCTTTTCCGAAGAAAGGCAGTAAATGATGTTCGCATAAAGAATACAACTCGATATCTTTTACAATGACCATATCCTTATAATCTTCTTTAAACATAGCGCTTTTAAGAATTTCCTCGGGATTTTGATCATAACCTTGTGTTAAAAACTGCATCGCTTTTGCCGCACGTTCTGGTGTTTTAAGTAAACCATCCCGTTTGGTATCTTCTCCTAAATCTTCAAGGATACTTTTATATTGATTTTTAATACCTTCGGTAACTTCCATATTATACGCTTCAAATTGTCTGTATGGCATCTTGTATATATTAGTGGTATAAAAATAAGGAAAAAAAGTAAGTCGTAAAAACTAATAAAATTACGTTAGTACTCTTGTTTGTCCCATTTGCAAACTTTTTTTTATAGTCCTTATAATATAACGTATTTTAGATTTTTTAAGTTTACTGTAACATTTCTTTTTTTTACATGTCTTTAAAATATCAATCAAAAACGAAACACTACACCAAATGAGACATCTAATCCTTCTCTTACTTGCATTTTTTACTGCTATTACTTTGCAAGCACAAGAAAAAAAATCTTTAAACATTAAGAGAGCAAACCAAGCCCCAAAAATTGATGCCATCCTAGATGATGCCGCATGGCAAGACGCAGAAGTTGCTGGCAATTTTATTCAATTTAGACCAGACGTTGGGGCCACAGAAAAGCCACATCAAAAAACAGAAGTTAAGGTTACTTATAATGACAATGCGATTTTTTTTGCTGCATATTTACATGATACTCCTGAAGCTATTATTAAACAATTTTCGCAACGTGATAATTTTGGAATTTCAGATTTCTTCGGCATTGTATTAAATCCAAATAACGATGCACAAAATGATGTAGAGTTTTTTATTTTCCCAACAGGACATCAAGCCGATGCTATTGCAAATCCGACTATTGGAGAAGATTTTGGCTGGAATGCCGTTTGGGAAAGCGCTACTCAAATTGTAGATGATGGTTGGATTGTTGAAGTCAAAATTCCATATTCTACTTTGCGTTTTTCTAATGAAAAAGTACAAACTTGGGGATTACAATTTCATAGAAGATTTAGAACAGATAACTCGCAATATACATGGAATCCAATAGATGTTACCAAAGGAAATATTGGTTTATATCACGGAGAAATTAATGGAATTGAAAATATAGAACCTCCTACTCGATTAAGTTTCTATCCTTTTGCTTCTACCACTTATAATTCCAGTGAAAGTCCGGATTATGCAATTGGTATGGATGTTAAATACGGAATTAGCGAGAACTTCACACTAGATGCCACACTAATTCCAGATTTTAGTCAAGCTGGTTTTGATGATGTGCAATTAAATTTAGGTCCGTTTGAACAGCAATTTTCAGAGCAAAGACAATTCTTTACCGAAGGTGTAGATTTATTCTCTAAAGGAAACTTATTCTATTCTAGAAGAATTGGAAGCGCTCCTGTTGGCGAAGTAGCATTAAGCGATGATGAAGACTTTCTAGACTATCCTGAAAAAGTAAACATGCTTAATGCGATTAAAGTTTCTGGAAGAACCAAAAAAGGATTAGGTATTGGTGTTTTTAATGCCATTACCGAAAAAACAAAAGCACAAATCAAAGACAATGTAACAAATAGCACACGTGAAGAAGTGGTAGAACCTTTAGCAAACTACAATATTCTTGTGGTAGATCAACAGTTTAATAAAAACTCATCGGTAAGTTTAATTAATACCAATGTTACTAGAAACGGTCACGCTAGAGACGCCAATGTAACTGGTTTACTTTTAGATCTTGTAAATAAAAGTAATACTTATGGTTTTATTGCACAGGCTAAAAGAAGTGATATAAGCCTTCCAGATGCAAACAATCAAGTTGGTTATAGTAGTAGAATCGGATTTGGAAAAAATAGTGGTAAGTATCGTTTTTCTTTTGAACATGAAGCGGTCGATAAAAAATACGATATCAATGATATGGGAATTTTATTTAGAAATAACTTCAGTAATTTTTATGCCAACGGAAGCTATAGAATTTTTGAACCAACAAAAATACTTAATGACTTTCAACTATATGTTAATGCTAATGTAAGCTACCTATTTAAACCACATACGTACACTGGTAAAAACTTTAATGTAAACTTTAATGGAACGTTAAAAAAGAGCCTAATGGGCTTTGGTGCTTATGTTGCCATACAACCGGGAAAACAATATGACTATTTTGGACCTAGAGCAGAAAACCGATACTTTATTTCTGAAGATTGGTTGAATATGAATGGTTGGATTTCATCGAACTACAACAAAACATTTGCCTTAGATGCTAGTTTTGGTTATGAAACTCTTTTTGAAAGTGGAAGAGATTATACCAGTTACTTCTATAGCTTATCTCCAAGATTAAAACTTGGCGATAAATTTATCATGCAATATTCTTTTGATTATGATATGGAGAAAAAAGAGCGTGGTTATGTAGAAACGCTGGATAATAATGCGATTATTTATGGCCAACGAGACCAAGAAACAATAATTAATAGTATTTCTGCTAGCTATAACTTTAACTCCTTTCACGCGCTAAACCTAACCTTTAGAAACTATTGGAGTACGGTAACTTATGAAAATGATTTATATGCATTACAAGCAGACGGACGCTTAAACCAGAACGACGGTTATACAAAAACAGATGTAGATAATCCCGATGTTAATTTTGATGCTTGGAATCTAGATTTATCTTACTCTTGGCAATTTGCTCCTGGAAGTCAATTAACTGCATT
>JAGPUY010000471.1 GCA_018067265.1 Oceanihabitans sp.
GTATATAGCACTATTTCTTCCGTTAATGATACTGCTACCTCGTCTTGAATTGTGATATGATACACTATTTCTACCGTGGTAATTGTTGTAGCCATAATTATTCCAGTAAGGAGAATGGTAATATCCACCATAACCATATCCGTAAAATCCACTATAATAAGGAGAACCCCAGAAAGGATCATAAAATCCAGAATAACCCCAACCTGAATTCCAATACGGAGAATAACCATATCCATAAGGTCTATTCCAGAAATTATTGTATCCATAACCTCCAAAGTTAGAATATACATTTATAGTTACATCGTTATTGTCTTGTCCCCAACCTGCGTAAGATTGCGGTTCTGTAGTTTCTTGTTCAACATAGTTACCTTCGTAAGAATCTATATCGGTAAATACAGCATCTTCCTCAGTTATATAATCATATTCGGTAGCGTTTTCTTGAAAATAATTTTTGTAGTATACGCTGTTTTCGTCATTAGCTACATCCTTGTGTTCTACAGGTTCTTGGGTCGATCCATAAATGCCATCGTTATCTTCACTAACGTATTGTGTTGAACCACATGAGGTCAAAACAAAAGCAATAGCTAGTAGTAAAAAGGGCATTTGTGCTTTAGTGTATTTTTTAAATTGCATATCTCTTAAGATTTTATTGTTGAACTATACAAAAATAGTTAGTTTTGCTGAACTATTTCATTATTTAACATAGTCACAATATTTGTGCCAAAACCCTGTATATGAGTAAAAAACTAACAAGTAGAGCAGAAGACTACTCCAAATGGTATAACGAATTGGTTGTAAAGGCTGATTTAGCAGAGAATTCAGCAGTTCGAGGTTGTATGGTAATTAAACCTTATGGATATGCTATTTGGGAAAAAATGCAAGCAGAATTAGACAAAATGTTTAAAGAAACAGGGCATCAAAATGCGTATTTCCCTCTTTTTGTTCCTAAAAGCTTATTTGAAGCGGAAGAAAAGAATGCGGAAGGCTTTGCAAAAGAATGTGCCGTTGTTACCCATTATAGATTACAAAATGATCCAGATAACCCAGGAAAACTTCGTGTGGATCCGGAAGCTAAACTAGAAGAAGAATTAGTGGTAAGACCAACTAGTGAAGCTATTATATGGAGTACCTTTAAAGGATGGATTCAATCCTATAGAGATTTACCTTTATTAATTAACCAATGGGCAAATGTAGTGCGTTGGGAAATGCGTACCCGTTTATTTCTTCGTACGGCAGAGTTTTTATGGCAAGAAGGACATACGGCGCATGCAACAAAAGGAGAGGCTATCCAAGAAGCAGAATTAATGAATAACGTGTATGCTACTTTTTCAGAAAACTTTATGGCAATTCCTGTTATTAAAGGTGTGAAAACAGAAAGCGAACGTTTTGCTGGTGCAGATGAAACCTATTGTATTGAAGCTTTAATGCAAGACGGAAAAGCATTACAAGCAGGTACTTCTCACTTTTTGGGTCAAAACTTTGCAAAGGCTTTTGATGTAAAGTTTACCTCTAAAGAAGGAACGAAAGATTATGTGTGGGCAACATCTTGGGGTGTTTCTACACGATTAATGGGTGCTTTAATCATGACGCATAGTGATGATGAAGGATTAGTATTGCCTCCAAGTTTAGCACCAAACCAAGTGGTTATTGTTCCTATTTATAAAACAGACGAGCAATTTGAAGAAGTGAGTAAAATTGCAAACCTTATAAAAAGTGACTTAAATGCTAAAGGAGTTTCTGTAAAATATGATGATAGAGACACGTACAGACCAGGAGCAAAGTTTGCACAGCATGAATTACAAGGAGTGCCATTGCGTATTGCTATTGGTCCAAAAGATCTAGAAAACGGTACTGTAGAGATTGCTAGACGAGACACAAAGACAAAAGAAGTGATTGCAATAGATAATTTGACTTCTACTGTAGAGCGTTTATTAGAAGAAATTCAGAATAGTTTATACAAAAAAGCACTAGATTTTAGAGATTCTCACATCACTGAAGTAGATAATTTCGATGATTTTAAAGATATTTTAAAAAATAAAGGAGGTTTTATTTCTGCGCACTGGGATGGTACAACAGAAACCGAAGATAAGATTCAAGAGATCACCAAAGCTACAATACGCTGTATACCAATGGATACAAAAGAAGAAGATGGGAAATGTGTGTTTACAGGAAACCCTTCTAAACGTAGAGTGTTGTTTGCAAAAGCATATTAATTTAATTTTTTTAAAAAAAAGATTGCTTAGCTATTGCAACATTTAAAAATAGTTGTATTTTTGCATCCGCAATGGAAACGTTGTGAGTTTTTTGAAAAGTATTGTAAGTTTAAAAATAATTATTGCAGGTTTAAAAATAATTATTATATTTGCAATCTCAAAAGCAAAAATGGCCCGTTCGTCTATCGGCTAGGACGCATGGTTTTCATCCATGTAAGAGGGGTTCGATTCCCCTACGGGCTACAATTTTTTAATAAAAAGAAAAAAACAAACAAATGGCAAATCATAAGTCAGCGTTAAAAAGAATTAGAAGTAACGAAGCTAAACGTTTAAGAAACAAATACCAGCATAAGACAACTCGTAATGCTATCAAGAAGTTACGTGAGTTAACGGATAAGAAAGAAGCGGATGCTTTATTTCCTTCAGTAATATCTATGTTAGATAGATTAGCGAAGAAAAACGTTATACATGCTAATAAAGCTGCTAACCTTAAGTCTGGTTTAGCAAAGTATGTTGCTGCTTTATAGGTCGTAATAACTTCTACAAGAAATTATAAGAAGCTTCTCCATTGGAGGAGCTTTTTTTGTTTGCTATATTTTCCTTAGTTGTTGTTAACTGCGTTAGGGATAGCAACGGTTAGCTTTTGGTGAGCGTACGCTTCGAGCCAAAACTAGTAGTGTATAGCACGACCCTTGTGGTAACGCCCAAATAGGTATAGTACTACGTATATAATGCGCATAAAAAAAGCCTTGAGAATCATCTCAAGGCTTTTTTATGTATTATATGTAAAGTGGTTTTATCCGTTCATAGAGATTAAAAACTCTTCGTTGTTTCTGGTTTGTTTAAATCTGTCATTAATAAACTCCATCGCTTCTACAGGGTTCATATCTGCAAGGTATTTACGCATAACCCACATTCTTTTGATTGTTGTTTCATCTAATAGAATATCGTCACGACGCGTACTTGATGAGGTTAAATCAATAGCAGGGAAAATTCTACGATTAGAGATCTTACGATCTAATTGTAGTTCCATGTTTCCAGTTCCTTTAAATTCTTCAAAGATAACTTCGTCCATCTTAGAACCTGTTTCGGTTAAAGCGGTAGCTATAATAGTTAAAGATCCTCCGTTTTCAATGTTACGTGCTGCACCAAAGAAACGTTTTGGTTTGTGTAATGCATTTGCATCTACACCACCACTTAATATTTTACCTGATGCTGGTTGCACCGAGTTGTATGCTCTTGCAAGACGTGTAATAGAATCTAAAAGGATAACTACATCATGCCCACATTCTACCAAACGTTTTGCTTTTTCTAAAACAATATTTGCAATTTTTACGTGCTCGTGTGCTTCTTTATCAAAGGTCGAGGCAATAACTTCACCACGTACATTACGTTGCATGTCTGTTACTTCTTCTGGTCTTTCATCAATTAGTAAAATCATTTGGTATACTTCAGGATGATTTGCTGCAATAGCATTTGCAACATCCTTTAGTAACATGGTTTTACCTGTTTTTGGTTGGGATACAATCATACCACGTTGTCCTTTACCTATTGGTGCAAACAAATCCATGATACGTGTCGAAATAGTAGCTTGCTTTTCGGCAATGTTAAATTTCTCTTGTGGGAATAATGGTGTTAAATGCTCAAAAGCAACACGGTCTCTAACCACATTTGGATCTTGACCATTTATTTTACTTACTTTAATTAATGGGAAATATTTTTCACCTTCTTTTGGCGGACGAACATTTCCTAAAACGGTATCTCCAACTTTTAATCCGAATAAACGAATTTGTGATTGCGATACATAAATATCATCTGGTGAGGATAAGTAGTTGTAATCGGAAGAACGTAAAAATCCGTAACCATCTTGCATCACATCTAAAACACCTTCACTTTCTATTATTGCATCGAACTCAAAATCTGGTTCT
>JAGPUY010000474.1 GCA_018067265.1 Oceanihabitans sp.
CAGACCAGTTGTAAAAGAACACATGGCTGTTTACGGAGAATTCAATGACCAACGTTTAACAGGAGACCATGAAACGGCATCTATTGACGATTTCTCATACGGAATATCGGATAGAGGAGCATCTATAAGAATACCAATTATTACTGTTGAAAAAGGCTGGAAAGGATGGTTAGAAGACAGAAGACCTGCTTCTAATGGAGATCCATATAAAATTGCTGGTAGAATTATTAAGACGGTAAAGTCTGCTAATATTAGCTAATAAATAATTGACATTATTTTAATTATATCCATTAAAAAGGCTGTCTGTATAGATAGCCTTTTTTTTATGTGAAAAATTAACACACCTGAGTTTGTGAGTTTTTTTTGCTAACTTCGTTTTATTGCTGATATAAGTCTTTAAAACGAATTCATGTCGTTAAAGTTCACAGATAACAATGAAAATTATTATACTAAAAAATAAAACGGAACTAATCGTATCTTCCATTTCCGGATTCTTATTGAGTATACCTTTAGCAGGTTTTTTACATGGATTTTTTACAGCAATTGGTAATGGTAGCTTTTTTGAGGATATAAAAGGTAGACTTATAATAGGAGCTATGGAAGCGATTGCATCATCAATTACTACTGGTGCTCCATTTGGAGAAAATGAACCAGAAGCAAACACCAAACTTAGAATTATAACATGCTTTGTTTTTCTGATTATAACCTTTACTATCTATAAATTTACAACAAGAAAGAAGAATAAAACCATCAAACCAATCTCTATTTAACTTCCTCTAAATACTAAGACAATAAAAATACCATAAAGCATAACTAAACCAAACCCTTTTATTTTGTTTATTTCATGTCTTTTAGGAAGCAATGCTAAAACGAGAACTAGCGATGCAAAAATTAGCATCCAAAAGATATCTCGAGATAATATTAAAGGTTCGGTTACCGGAATGGTTTTAATCATAGAAGTTAAACCAAGTACCGAACCAATATTAAAAATATTAGAACCAATTAAGTTTCCTAAAGAGATAGCTTTTTCTTGTTTAGCTGCTGCAATTACCGACGCTGCTAATTCTGGAACACTGGTTCCAATAGCAATCATAGTTACACCAATTACCGCTTCACTAACGCCCAATTGTGTAGCAATTTCTGTAGCTCCTTTTACCAACCACTCACTACCAAAGTATAAAGCCAACGCACCTATAAGCAACCAAACAATCATTTTAAAATTAGAAACGATTGCCAAAGTATCATCTACTTCTTCGGAAGCATCTTCGTTTTTTTGACTTCTAATTAAAAAGATTATAAATACGATTAAACCTGCAAAAAGGATTGCTCCTTCTATTGCGGTTAGTTGATTATCATTCCAAAGAAAATAATAAAGCGCAATAGAAAACAGCATCATTACCGGCCAATTTACCTTATAAAAAGACTTATCGACACCAATAGCTCCAACTATTGCTGTAATACCAAGTACCAAACCAATATTTGCAATATTAGAACCTACTACATTATTAATAGCAATTGCCGGTGAGCCAGACAATGCAGCATTTAGACTTACTAGTAATTCTGGTGCAGAAGTAGCAAAAGAAACCACGGTCATACCAATTACAATTTTAGATATGTTTAATTTAAAAGATAAAGCAACAGAAGCTCGAACTAGAAACTCTCCTCCTATTACTAATAAAACAAAGCCCAAAATCAAAAAAGCAATACTCATAATTATTTTTTTTTACGAAGATAGTATTTCTTCTAAATGAAAAACCAAAACTTAAAACTTAGTTAAATAACTATATTTGTAGTTGTATAACTGCATAAATAGTTATATTTTTGAAATAGTAAATTAGATTCCTATTTTCATGGGAACGAAAATATATTTTCGATGCAAAAGTTAACCAACAAAGAAGAGGAAATTATGCATATTTTATGGAAGCTAGAAAAGGCTTTTGTAAAAGATGTATTACAAGAAATTGAAGAAGAGAAACCACATTACAATACGCTTTCTACCATCATTAGAAATTTAGAAGAAAAAAACTATGTTAGTTATACTGCCTATGGAAAAACGCATCAATACTTTCCTATTATAACCAAAGAAGCATATAAGAAGAAGTTTATGAATACCGCAATAGACAACTATTTTAACAGCTCTTATAAAAATGTAGTTTCCTTTTTTGCTAAAGAAGAAAAAATAAGTGTTGCAGAGCTAAAAGAGATTATATCTATCATTGAACAAAAAGAATAAGTATGGCGTATTTTTTAAAAGCATCTGCTATTGCTGCCCTATTCTATTTATGCTACAAACTGTTTTTGCAACGGGAAACTTTTTTTGAAAGTAACCGATGGTTTTTATTAATAGGATTACTAGCAACTATTTGTTTGCCCGGATTAATAATTCCTCTTTACATAGAAAACCCAAATACGACCTTAGCTATTTCTTCCATTACGGAGAACACAAATCTTACTGCGACTGCCAACAAAGACTACAATTTAATAGTACTAAGTAGTATTTATTTACTTGGTTTTAGTTTCTTTTTCTTTAAACTGATTTTAGAATTCGTTTCCTTGTTTGATTTATTGCGTGAAAATAAATCCTATAAACACAATGGCCTCGTATATATAGAAACCGAAAAGGCTATTTCTCCTTTCTCCTTTTTCCGCTTTATTGTGTATAATCCGAAACAGTTCTGTACTACAGAATTAGAACATATCATTAATCATGAAAAAGTACATGCAAAGCAATTCCATTCTATAGATATCCTTTTTATACAATTAGCGACTGTTGTGTTTTGGTTTAATCCGTTTATCTGGTTTTACAAAAAAGAAGTACAACAAAATCTAGAGTTTATTGCCGATAAAAATGCGCAACGTATTTCTACCAATAAAAAGAGTTACGCGTATGTTTTACTTAAAACAAGCATTGCAAACCAACCATTAGCATTAACTAATAACTTTTACTCTTCATTAATTAAAAAACGAATCGTTATGTTACACAAATCAAAATCTAGAAAACGAAATGCATTAAAGTATGTATTAGTTTTACCATTATTAACCTTCTTTTTAATGAGTTTTAACACGAAAGAAGTTTACTTGCATGCGAGTACTTCTAATCTCACACAAACGATTGGTGCTATTGAAACGGTTATAATTAATAAGGATTTTTCGGATGCAGCATTAGAAGCTGTAAAAACCAAATTTAAAACAAAAGATGTAACTCTGGATTTTAAGAACATTCAAAGAAACGATCGAAATGAAATTATTGCGATTAAAATGGAAGCAAGTTCTAAAAAGATGAAAACCAATTTTAGCTCTAATTCGAATAACGCTATTAAACCCATTAAAATAACGTACAACAACAAAGACTACAGCATATCTATTCACAGCATAGAAGCGAATGAAATAACTATTACGGAAGATAACACTACTACTATTGTACCATCGGAATCGGACAGTACAATTATTAATTTATTGGAAGAGGAACAAAATGCCAATGTTGAAGTTATTACAGAAGACAGTAATAACAAAGACAATAAAGTAATTGTACATAGAAAAGCTACAACTATTGATTTAAATACGGAAGCTTCAGAAAATAAAGAGAAAGTAAAATTTACAACGAAAGATAAAGATGGAAACGTAGTAACCGAAGAAATTACGCAAGGAAAAAACAGGGAACAAACGTGGGTTGTTGAAGAAGGTGGAGCAAATGACATTCCTGTTTTTAAAACAAAAACGAAGGACAATAAACTCTTTATATCTACGGATGCAGAAAATAGCCCTTTAATATTTATAGACAATAAAGAAGCTACCAGAGAAGAATTGGAAAAACTAGACCCTAATACTATAGAAAGCATGCATGTTTTTAAAGGAGAAAAGCTCACACGAATATATGGCGAAAAGGCTAAAAACGGTGTAATACAGGTAACCACCAAAAAATAATATTTCAGCTAAAAACAAGCATAAAAAAAATCGCAAACGTTCTGTTTGCGATTTTTTTTATGGGATTATGTTTTACTTAATCACCATTTTCTTCATGGTTGTTTTACCTTCCGAGGTGATTTTAAACAAATACATACCACTAGAAAGGTTAGTATTTAAAACCGAATTACCAGTAATGGTATAGGTTTCTATTTTTCGTCCTTCCACAGAGAAAACTTCCACGGTTGCTTTATTTATAAGTCCGTTAATATTAACGACATCTGTTGCTGGATTAGGATATACTACAATCTGCAGTTCTCTATTATCCGCAATACTTAATTCTTGATTCCAAACATCTCCTGTACCTACTTTATTTCCCCAAATATATTCTACCATATCTGGTTGATCTATAAAAGGATTTCTATTAAACTGCCAAGTATATACTACATTGTTTCTATTCATTTCATAATCGTCTGGCGGATCATTCCTATGCCATTCTAATAAAGTTGCTAAATCTCCTAACTGTCCATCTTCTTCCGGATAGCCATTAACAACTTCTAAACCGTTATATCTAACTGCCATATATAAAACACTTCTAGCGACATCACCATAAAAACTTCCAGCTGTATTTGCTGGTCCATTATATCCGCCTAAACTGGGATCTCCATAATGTTTATTGTTACGGGAACTATTTTCAGGTCCGTCTGCAGCTCTTAACGCATGTGCATCTGAATATCCATGACGTAGCGAATCTGCTGTTGTGTTCCAGAAAACATCTTTTCCGTCTGCAATGTCATCTCCATCTCTAGAACCAAATCCACCACGAGATCTAGGAAAAGTGTGTTCTCTATTCCATTTACCAGTACTACTTCCTATAGTATGATTATCTAGTTTAGAACGACTTATTTCCTTATATAATAGCCAAACCTCATTACTTTGTGTTGGGTTTTGATCTGCTTCTTTTAAAATATCTAGGATATCGGTATAGGTTTGTGCTCTTACCACACCTTCTTCTGCAATAATATTTTGTATCGCTTGACGCAAAGGCGCTTCTGTTAAACCATCTAAACTATCATAATAACCATCGGGTTGCGTACTTGTTACATTTCCCATAAATGGATTAAATTGAGCAGCAGGCGCTCCAAAATTTGCAACTGTAAAATCATCATCCAGGACACGAAGCTTTAAAAAATTATTTTTTATAATATTAGGCCATTCTAGATTTCCAAATTTTATGATTGGTTCTTCATCACCTTCGTCTAAAGCGTCATTGATAAGCGTTATTGTTGTGGACACGGAATTCATTCCGTTAGGAATGGTAACGGTTGTATTTCCAGTAAAATCGGAAGTATCAAAACCACCATTATCTAAAGTAAAACTAAAGGTTATCTCTTCGGTCACATTATCTTCGGTAGAAAAGACAATCTCAAAAGAATCTCCTTCGGTATATTCTACTGTATTTGTAGACATACGCAATGCATTAAAAGGTACTTCTGCTCCATCGTTTACAGCTCTTGGTGTTGGTGCTGTAACTGTATACGAACCATCTAACAGAAGTTGTATGGAGTTTGTATTTCCACTACTGCCTTCATTTATTTGTTCTGTAACGCCTAAAGCAGCCATTAGTCCCGTATCATCAGAATCGGAAGTATCATACACCAAAGCATCTATTAGATTGGTTTGTGTTGCTTGTGTTCCATCCGGAAAATCAGAAGCGCTTCCTAAATAAATAGCAACGCCATCTGCTCCATTTTGAATAATGCTTAATGAAATAAGTAATTGCGGAAAAGGTTCTACGGTATCACTACCTATTAAAAACAAACCATTTGGATCTGTTTGAAAACCATCTAGGTCTATAGTGTAATAACTTAGATCTCCATTACCGTTAAATAAGACTAATACATAGCCATCTAATGGGAAATTGGGAGTATCTGATTTAAGTTCGATAAATTCTTTATCATCTGTACTTGGCGTATCGCAATCTAATTCATTGATAACAATCTGACTGAAGGAGAATTGATATATAACGAAACATATCAATAACATGTAATGCTTTTTCATTAGGGGGGAATTTTTGTAAAAGTACGTATCCATTTGGTTTTAAGCGGATTTTAACCTCGAGAAATACATAACTTTAACACTTATAGAAAAAAATCTACACAGAAAAATAGGATCTTAATTTGACCTTTTAAAAACTAGAATAAAGATGATAATGGATAAAAACAATATGTTTCTGAAAAAAAAAGCCTTCGTTTTAAAAAAACAGTAAAAAAACCCCCTTGAAAAGCTACAGACTAAAACAATAAAAGTTAAATATGCTTACATAAAGAAACATGAAGCAAGATTTTCTGGTTTCTAATTAAAACAAAAACTATCTTTTTAGTTATAATACCATACGCAAATTCATTGTTATT
>JAGPUY010000006.1 GCA_018067265.1 Oceanihabitans sp.
GATAAATGTGACTGAACTCAAAAAAATTGCGAACAATTGGGAATATAGATGTTGAAGAAATAACGCGTTTTAAAATGAAATATAAAGCAGATTCAGATATACACTTCACAGAAGTTTCTGTAATTAAAATTAAGCATCTATTTAGGATGCTTTTTTTATACAAAATAGCGATATTTGTATTTACTAACTAAAAATTGAAATAGAAAATGACTATGAATAAAAATACAGTATTAGCTTGGGCTACATGGATTATGATTTTTGTAGGTTTAGCACTAATTGCCTTAGGAGCATTTAGATATGATGATGTAGCAGGATGGGGTTTCGCGGCAGTAGGAATTGGATTTTTTGCAATTGCATGGGTATTTAATGCTTTAAAAGGAAGAATGTAATTCTAACTATTTACTGAATTTGAGAATAAAAAAAGGATATCAATAAACTATATAACGTAAAATATTATGAGTGACGATAAAAAAGTAATTTTTTCCATGTCTGGTTTAACCAAGACATTTCAAAGTGCACAAACACCAGTTTTAAAAAATATTTATTTAAGCTTCTTTTATGGAGCAAAAATAGGAATATTAGGACTTAACGGTTCTGGTAAATCTACTTTACTTAAAATTATAGCAGGAGTAGATAAAAACTATCAAGGAGATGTAGTATTTTCTCCTGGTTACACCGTTGGTTACTTAGAGCAAGAACCACAACTTGATGAAGATAAAACCGTTATGGAAATCGTTAGAGAAGGAGCGGCGGAAACCGTTGCAATTCTTGACGAATATAACAGTATTAATGATCAGTTTGGTTTAGAGGAAGTATATAGCGATGCCGATAAAATGGAAAAGCTAATGAACCGACAAGCAGTGCTTCAAGATCAAATTGATGCCGCTAATGCTTGGGAACTAGATACCAAACTAGAAATTGCAATGGATGCTTTACGTACTCCAGATGGAGACAAAAAGATAAGTGTACTTTCAGGAGGAGAACGTCGTAGAGTTGCTTTATGTCGTTTGCTTTTACAAGAACCAGATGTATTATTATTAGATGAGCCTACCAATCACTTGGATGCAGAGTCTGTACATTGGTTAGAGCACCATTTAGCACAATATAAAGGAACTGTAATTGCGGTAACACACGATAGATACTTTTTAGATAATGTTGCAGGTTGGATTTTAGAGCTAGATAGAGGAGAAGGAATACCTTGGAAAGGGAATTACTCTTCTTGGTTAGATCAAAAGTCAAAACGTATGGCGAAAGAAAGCAAAACAGCTTCTAAACGTCAAAAAACACTAGAACGTGAGTTAGAATGGGTACGTCAAGGAGCAAAAGGTCGTCAGACCAAACAGAAAGCGCGTTTAAAGAATTACGATAAACTAATGAGTCAAGATCAAAAACAACTTGACGAAAAATTAGAAATATACATACCAAATGGACCTCGTTTAGGGACAAATGTTATTGATTCTGTTGGTATTAGTAAAGGGTATGATGATAAACTGCTTTATGAAGATTTAAATTTCAGCTTACCGCAAGCTGGTATTGTTGGTGTTATTGGTCCTAACGGAGCTGGTAAGACGACTATTTTCCGTATGATTATGGGAGAAGAAATACCAGACAAAGGAGAATTTAAAGTCGGGGAAACTGCTAAGATTGCTTACGTAGATCAAAAGCATTCCAATATAGATCCTGAAAAAACAATTTGGCAAAACTTTAGTGATGAGCAAGAATTGGTAATGATGGGAGGAAAAGAAGTGAATTCTAGAGCCTACTTAAGCCGATTTAACTTTTCTGGTGGCGAGCAAAACAAGAAAGTAAAACTGCTTTCTGGTGGGGAACGAAACCGTTTGCACCTTGCAATGACGCTTAAAGAAGAAGGAAACGTATTACTTTTAGATGAGCCAACCAATGATTTAGATGTAAATACATTACGTGCATTAGAAGAAGGTTTAGAAAACTTTGCTGGTTGTGCCGTAGTAATTAGTCACGATAGATGGTTTTTAGATAGAATTTGTACACATATTCTTGCTTTTGAAGGAGATAGTCAAGTATATTTCTTTGAAGGTGGATTTAGTGAATATGAAGAAAATAAAAAGAAACGTCTTGGTGGTGATTTAATGCCAAAACGAATTAAGTATAAAAAGTTAGTAAGATAATAACGAGCTGCTTTATTAAAAACAAAAAAAAACCTGCATTTAGCAGGTTTTTTTATTCTTTATTTTGTGTACAAATGACCGGAGCCTAATTTGTAATCTGGAATATTTGTAATAGCATTTATTTCCGTAATACTTTTATCAAAAGCATCCAATTCACTTAGTATATCTGCTTCGTGTTCGTAAGTATATAAGTCTTTCTTTATAAAAAAAGCTAAAACTAAAAATACTAACACAAAAATAGTAGTACATATAACTGCCATTCTTTAGTCTTTATTTGTATTATTACTATACATGTGGCCTTCCGTAAAATCGGTATATTCTTTTTTGTCTTCCTCTAATAAATGGTCGGTAGCACGCATTA
>JAGPUY010000027.1 GCA_018067265.1 Oceanihabitans sp.
AACAGCGTATACTACAAAAATTATTTTCAAGAAAACGCTACAGAATATGATTATATAACAGAGGAGGATGCGGTATTTACAGATATTGATTCGTACGAAGGTAACTATGTTGAACAAGAGACTACAGAGCCACAATCTTACGCAGGTTGGGGACAAGATAATAACGATATAACCATAAATGTATATTCTAACTTTGGCGGTTATGGATATAACAATTACTGGAATAGACCTTATGGATATGGGTATTCTCCGTATTGGAATTCAGGCTGGGGTTATTCTGGTTTTTATGATCCTTTTTGGGGTTCTCCTTATTATGGCGGCTTTTACGGTTATGGCTATGGAGGATATTACCAATCGCCTTACTGGAATAATTATGGATACCACAATTACCACGGTAGAAATAGTGTATCATATCACAATTCAAGACGAGGTAGCAGTATCATTAACGGAAGAAATAGTGCTATATACGGTAGAAACACAACTAGATCGAATGTGAGAACAACTACTCCTAGAAGAGGAAATAGTACAACAACGCAAACGACTAGACCAAGAACAAATACTTCTACATCGACAAGACCTAGAACAAGTACCTCTACGTCTACTAGGCCAAGAACAAGCACTACTACAACAAAACCTAGAACAAACACTACAACAACGACGAAACCTAAACCTAGAGTGCAATCGACTAGAACTAAAACGAGAACAAATACGACTACAACAACACCAAGAAGTAATAATACATATTCTACGCCAAGGTCATCATCTAACAGAGGTAGCTCTACATCTAGGTCTTCATCAACCAGAAGTAGCTCTTCTAGTAGTCGAAGTTCTTCTAGTAGTCGCAGTAGAAGATAAATTCAGAATTAAAAAATCACTAACGAGCTAACCAACCATTTTACTAAAGGTGTTAGCTCGTTTTATTTATACTAATTAAATTATTTACACATGAAAAAAGGAATCTTACTATGCATAGGCTTTATGTCTATGTCGCTAACTTACGCACAAGACATTACCGATGCTCTACGTTATGCTAAAGACGACGTTCAGGGAACTGCAAGATACAGAGCATTAAGTGGTGCTTTTGGTGCACTTGGTGGAGATATGAGTGCAATAACGATTAACCCAGCTGGTTCTTCCGTTTTTAACGATAGTCACCTATCTATATCTTTATCTAATCAAAACAATAAAACCGATACTCGATATTTTAATGGAAAAAATAACGATTCAGAATCGAATGTGGATTTAAACCAAATTGGTGCTGCATTTATATTTAACAATGGAAACGCTAATTCTAATTGGAAAAAATTCACATTAGGAGTTACCTACAATAAAATAGAAGATTACAATACGGATTGGTTTGCTCAAGGAACCAATAATAACAACTCTATAGGGGATTATTTTTTAAAAAATGCAGACGGATTACGATTAGATCGTATTTCGCGTTTTGAAGGAGAATCTTACGGGGAAGCATATAGTGATATTGGTTTCACCTATGGTGATCAAAACCAGCAGGCTTTTTTAGGTTATGAATCTTATATTTTAGAACCAGATGCAAATACGGATGATAACACCTTTTACACTTCTAATATTGCAGAAGGAGAATACAACCAAGAATACACGTATGCCGCAACCGGATACAACGGAAAATTCACCATTAATGCTTCTACCCAATATGGTGAACAGTTATATTTAGGATTAAACTTAAACACGCATTTTATAAACTACGAACGTTCTACATACCTGTTTGAAGCAAATGATAATGCAGGTTCATTAATTAATGAGGTTGGTTTTCAAAATAACTTAAAAACCATTGGCTCTGGAATTTCATTACAACTTGGTGGTATTTTTAAAGTTACAGACCAATTTAGAGTTGGTTTATCTTATGACACCCCAACTTGGTACACCATAGAAGATGAAACAAGTCAATCTATTAGAACATCTAGTTATGATGGTATTGCTTTAGAAGACGGCGGCATTTTTTACAATGCGAATATCAATCCTAGAGTGCTAAATGTATACGAACAATACCATTTAAAAACGCCTGGAAAATTAACAGGTAGTTTAGCTTATATTTTTGGAACTCGCGGTTTATTAAGTTTTGATTATTCTGTAAAAGACTACAGCAATACTAAATTTAAACCAGAATCGGATATTGATTTCGCTTATCAGAACAATATTATAAATGACAGATTAACTACCGCAGCTACCTATAAAATAGGTGGCGAATATAAAATAAAGCAGTTTAGCTTAAGAGGTGGTTATAGATTGGAAGAAAGCCCATATAAAGATGAAGAAACCGTTGGAGACTTAACTGGGTATTCTTTAGGTTTAGGATATAATTTTGGAAAATTGAAGTTAGATGTAACTTTCGATCAATGGCAAAGAGAAACAAACTATCAACTATATCAAGTTGGTTTAACGGATGCAGCAAATTTAGATAGTAAAAATGCTAACGTTACCATGTCTGTTAGTTTTAACTTATAGCCTTAAAATAATTACTTAGCATAAAAAAAAACCGGAACATTCACTGTTCCGGTTTTTTTTATGCTTAATAATTATTGCTTTTATCGTTTCAAAGTAAAATGTGCTCTAAACTCTTTTACACTTGTATCTTCTAAATTATTAGGATCTCTATACTCTAAAGAAAACCAATAATCACTGGATGGTAAAGGTTGTCCGTTAAAAGTTCCATCCCAACCAATACTAGTAGGACTTAGTTGTTTTATTAACTTACCATATCTATCAAAAATATGAATTACAGCATCTGCATTAATACCAGAAATACGCCATGTATCATTATGTCCGTCATTATTTGGTGTAAAGAATAATGGGTAATCTACTACTAATATTGTAATACTATCATCTCCACAGCCATCTGCATCTCTTACCGTTATAGTATGATTTCCAGCTGTTACATTACCAAAGGTATATATATTTGTCCCGTTGCTTACAAAAGGGCCGTTGTCAATACTAAACTCATAATTTGCTCCAGGAATAGCATCTACACTTGCCTGAATAACATTTTCACTTGCAAATGTTTCCGAAACAATTATAGCCTCTAATCCTGTTGGAGGAATACTATTTGTAACAACAGACATCGTGTTAGGATCTCCTACAACAGTAACACAACCGGTACTATTATTCGTTATAAATACGCTATACGTTCCCGAGACTACCGGCTCATAAAAAGAATCTGTACCTAAAACAACAGTAGGGTTAGTCGCTTCTGTCCATTCAAAGGAATAATCTACTGTAGACAAACCAGTGTCCATAGTTGGATCATTTACAATATTACCATTATTGTCCATACATAGTATAAATGTATCTTGAAGATCTACAATTGGTCTAGGATTGACTGTAAATGTCATTACTTGAGAATCCATACAAGCGCCAGCTGTAGTATATAAAATAGAATAGGAATTTCCCGGAATTGCATTTGTTACTTCTCCCGTAACACTATCAATTATAGAACCATCTGCAGGATCAATATCGAAATCAAATATACCTCCTGAAGTTCCTGTTACACTCGCTGTTGCTCCTTCACAATTTGGAACCATTGTAAACGAGGCATCATCTGCAATAAACACGGTTACGTTTTGAGTAGTACTCACCGAACAAGGTCCAGAAGTTGTATACTCTACCGTATATGTTGCTCCAGATGTACCGTTTGTTACATCTCCTGAAGCTGCGTCTAAAGAAGCTCCATCTCCTGGAATTGGACTAAATGTAAACACTCCGCCTGAATCCCCAATAATAGTTGCTGTTCCTCCATCACAATTTGGATTTAAAACAAATGTGGCATCCTCTGCAGGATGTACCGTTACAGACGCTATGCTACTAGAAGGACATACTCCAGATGTTGCATATTCTAAAGAATATGTTGCTCCAGATGTTCCGTTAGTAATTTCTCCTGTATTTACATTTACTGTAGCAGTATCTGTAGGCATAGGATTAAAAGCAAAAGTACCTCCTATTGTTCCTGAAACAGATGCTGTTCCTCCATCACAAGTTGCTGTCATAGTAAATGCAGGATCATCTGTAGTTATTACAGTTAAAACTTGCGTATCACTTGCTGGACAAGTCCCACCTGTAGTGTACTCTATAGTGTAGCTTGCTCCAGATGTTGCATTCGTTACTTCTCCTGTTGCTGCGTCAATAATTGCTGTATCCGTTGGCGCAGTGCTAAAAACAAATGTTCCACCTGTTGTTCCTAAAACAGATGCTGTACCTCCGTCACAATTTGCTGTCACACTAAAAGAAGGATCATCCGTTATTATTACGGTTACATTTTGAGTTGAATTTACTGAACATGGTCCAGATGTTGTATACATTACGGTATATGTAGCTCCAGATGTTCCGTTTGTTATTTCTCCAGTTGCAGCATCAATTGTTGCTGTATCCGTTGGCAATGGACTAAAAGTAAATACTCCACCAGCATCTCCTGTTATGCTTGCAATTCCTCCTTCACAATTCGCACTTAAAGTAAATGTTGCATCTTCTGCTGGATGCACGGTTACAGATGCTATGCTACTAGAAGGACAAACTCCGGAAGTTGTATATTCTAAGGAATACGTTGCTCCAGATGTTCCATTGGTAATCTCTCCTGTGTTAACATCTACTGTAGCAGTATCTGTTGGCAAAGGATTAAAAGCAAAGCTTCCTCCAGAAACTCCCGTTATTGTTGCTGTTCCACCATCACAAGTTGCTGCCATAGTAAACGTAGAATCATCTGTAATTAATACCGTTAAAACCTGAGTATCTGTTGCTGGACAAGTCCCAGCTGTAGTGTACTCAATAGTGTAACTTGCTCCTGATGTTGCATTCGTTACTGCACCAGAATTTGCATCAATTGTAGCAGTATCCGTTGGTGCTGGATTAAAGGTAAATGTTCCTCCTGTTACTCCAGTAATATTAGCTGTTCCTCCATCACATGTAGCGGTAACAGTAAAAGATGGATCATCCGTTACTAATACGGTAACATTTTGAGTAGCACTTACAGAACAAGGTCCAGCTGTAGTATATTCTACAACATAAGTTACTCCAGAAGCTCCATTACTCACGGTCCCTGTTGCGGTATCTATTGTTGCACTATCGGTTGGTGCTGGATTAAAGGCAAATGTTCCTCCTGTATCCCCCAGTATAGTCATTAATCCTCCGTCACAATTTTCAAAAACCGAAAACGAAGCGTCTTCCACTGGTAAAACAGTTACACTTTCCATACTACTTGCAGCACATGATCCTGTAGTAGCATATTCTATGTTGTAAGTGGTTCCTGAAATTCCATTGCTCACCGTTCCCGTTGCAGCATCTATTGTTGCTCCATCTGTTGGTGCTGGATTAAAGCTAAAAGCTCCTCCTGTTGTTCCAGCTATAGCAGCTGTTCCTCCATCACAAGTTGCTGTCATAGTAAAGGAAGCATCTCCTGCGGTAAGTACTGTTATTGTTTGTGTACTAGAAAGCGGGCAAACTCCTGTAGTAGTATATTCAATAGTATAAGTTGCTCCAGACGTTCCTCCTGTTACTTCCCCTGTTGCGCTATCTATTGCAGCAGTATCTGTTGGTGCTGGATTAAAGGCAAATGCTCCTCCCATTGTCCCAGTTATTGTTGCTGTTCCTCCATCACAATTTGGATTCGTAACAAAAGAAGCATCATCGGTTGTAAGAATGGTTACGGTCTGTGTTGTTGTTTCTGCACAAGATCCTGCTGTTGTATATTCAACAGTATATGTTGTTGCTGAAACGCCACTTGTTATTTCTCCGGTTGCAGTATCTATTACTGCTCCATCTGTTACTGCTGGATTTAAAACAAATGTTCCTCCTGTATCTCCAGTAATAGTTGCTGTAGCTCCTCCACAAGTTGCTGTCATCGTAAAAGATGCATTTTCTGCAGCTAAAACGGTTACCATTTCTGTGCTACTTGCAGCACATGCTCCTGTAGTTGCATAATCAATATTGTACGTTGTTCCTGAAATTCCATTGGTAACTGTTCCCGTTGCAGCATCTATTGTTGCTCCATCTGTTGGTACTGGGTTAAAGCTAAAAGTTCCTCCTGTTGTTCCGGTTATTGCTGCTGTTCCTCCATCACAAGTTGCTGTCATACTAAAGGATGCATCTCCTGTAGCTAATACCGTTACTGTTTGTGTACTGCTTTCCGAACAAGCTCCTGCTGTGGTGTATTCCACCGTATAGGTTGCTCCTGATGTTCCGCCAGTCACTTCTCCTGTCGCACTATCAATCAAAGCGGTATCTGTTGGCGCTGGATTAAAGGCAAATGTTCCTCCCGATGTCCCAGTTATTGTTGCTGTTCCTCCATCACAATTTGGATTCATTGTAAAAGAAGCATCATCTGCAGTTAAAACGGCTACGCTTTGTGTACTACTTTCCGGACAAGCACCTACTGTGGTGTACTCTACGGTATAGGTTGCTCCAGAAGTTCCTCCTGTTACTATTCCTGTTGCACTATCTATTACAGCACTATCTGTTGGTGCTGGATTAAAAGCAAATGTTCCTCCTATATCTCCTGTAATAGTTACTGTTCCTCCATCGCAAGTTGCTGTCATAGTAAAAGACGCATCTTCTGCAGATAGAACAGTTACTGTTTCTGTACTACTTGCTACACAAACTCCTGCAGTTGTATATTCTATAGTATAGGTTGCTCCCGGTGTTCCTCCAGTTACTATTCCAGTTGCACTATCAACTGCTGCAGTATCTGTTGGTGCTGGATTAAAGGCAAATGTTCCTCCCGTATCTCCGGTTATGCTTGCTGTACCTCCATCACAAGTTGCTGTCATGCTAAAGGTTGCATCTTCTGCCGCTAAAACAGTTACTGTTTCTGTACTATTTGCCGCACATGCTCCTGATATTGCATAATCTATGATATATGCTGTACCAGCAACTCCATTTGTAACTGTTCCTGTTGCCGCATCTATTGTTGCGCCGTCGGTTGGCAAAGGATTAAAGGTAAAAGTACCTCCTGTTGTTCCTGTGATTGTTGCCGTTCCTCCATCACAGGTTGCTGTCATACTAAAGGATGCATCGCCTGCTGCTAAAACGGTTACGGTTTCGGTACTATTTGCGGGACAAGCACCGGTTGTTGCATACTCTACAGTATAAGTTACTCCAGTAACTCCATTTGTTACTTCCCCCGTTGCTGGATCTATTGTCGCTCCATCAGTTGGCACTGGATTAAAGCTAAATACGCCTCCTGCATCTCCTGTTATAGTCGCTGTACCTCCATCACAATTTGCATTCATGGTGAAAGACGCGTCTCCTGTTGCATTTTTATTAATAATCACATCCATAGTAACCACAGACATAGGAAAACCACAATCTGGAGTGTATTCTACTTGAGCAGTATATGTTGTTGTTACTGCAGGGCAAACATTTATTGTTTGATTATTAGATATTGGCGCACCAGCATCATCTAACCATGTAAACGTGTAGTTGTCTGACGGAAGCCCTGAAGAAGGTACAAATTGCCAAGCTTCCAAAAATCCTGTCCAATTCCCTGTATTTCTACCTGGAGGAGTATATGCCACGGTACCCGCATTATTTTGAATACCGATTACTGCATTTCCTCCATTACCACTACCAGCTGGATTCCAAGCAAAACAGGTAGGCTTATTTAAAATAAGTACTTCTATGATATTTGTAGTTTCATAAAAAATCATTTGTTGCGTTGTACGTAAATTATTACAACTATATTGTGGCACATTAGAATAGCTATATATAAATGCTCTAAAAGGAGCGGCTCCTTTTATACTCCACCCAATCTCAATTAAATTTGGATCGCCAATACTTGGATCCATATCATGCGCTGCACCAAAAATATTTGCTTCTCCTAAAGTAGGATTCCCATTATTTGGTAATGATTGGGTAAATGACCAACCATTGCTAGTATCACCAGGATTTACATCAAAACGCATTACCCCATTCCCTCCAACTTGCACTTGATCATAACTATCTCCAAAAAAACAAAAATCAAAAGGCAAATCAATTACAGGACTCCATTGGTCATCAAAATAATTTCCTCCAGCAAAAAACACCTGGTTATCTAATCCCGTAAAAGGAAATACCGGATCAAAAGGAATACTTTGTACAGTATAAGTGTCTGTAGTACCATATTCTGTAAAAGTAGCAGTAAGATCGGTACAATTGGTTGTGCAATCTAAATTAAAACCATTAGAAGAAGTAATACCTAATGAATGTGAACCAGGGCCTGAATTCCCAGGTACTGGAGCTTGAACTTGAGCAAATAAAAACTGTACTAAAAATAAACTAAATAGCGATAGTATTCTTTTCATGAAAAAGAGATTTATAGTAATGATTCAGCAATAGAAACCTTGTTTAGATTGCCAAATACTCAACTTAATTAAAATTAATTTTGAAAATTAAGAAAAATTTAGCGAAAATTAAGTTAAATTAACTTGAAATAATAAATTCGATACTTAGAAATTAGAATATAAAGGATTAATTGGTTTCACTTGCCACTCTTTATTACTTTCAATGGTATTGAAAAAGAATCAAATACGTTAATGTCTTTGTATCCAATTATCTTTTCAATGTAAAATGTGCTTTAAAAACTTTTTTACTAGTATCTAATGCATTGTTCGGATCTGTATATTCTAAAGTAAACCAATAATCACTGGATGGTAATGGCTCTCCGTTTAAGGTTCCATCCCAACCTTCTCCATTAGCACTTATTTGTTTTATTAGACTACCATATCTATCAAAAATATAAATTTTAGTAGCTACTTGTTTCCCTAAACCTATAATTTGCCATCTATCATTATGCCCATCATTATTTGGTGTAAAAAACAAAGGATAGTCTATTATAAAAACGGTCGTACTTGCTTCACCACAACCATCCACATCTTTTGCAGTTATTTTATGTGCACCAGAAGACACATTATAAAACACATATGAATTTGCACCATTGCTTTCAAAAATAGTTCCATCTAAACTAAATTCATAAATAACCCCCAATTCTTCATTTACACTTACTTGAATTATGTTCCCGTTTACAAATGTTTCCGACGTAATTATTGCATTTAATCCACTTGGAGCAATACTTTCAGTTACTGTTGTAATGGTATTTAAATCTCCCAAAATTGTAGAACATCCCGTAGTAGTATTCGTTACGAATGCATTATAAGTTCCTGACTCTATAGGCTCATAATAAGAATTGGTTCCTAAAACAATTCCTGGATTCGTTATTTCTGTCCATTCAAACAAATAATCCGTTATCGATAAATCGGAATCTATTCTTGGCTGATTAATAATATTTCCTTCGGAATCTAAACATAGCAAAAGGGTGTCCTCTAAGTCAATAATAGGTAATGGATGAACGATAAAATTAACTATCTGAAAACCGGTATTACATATTCCGGATACTGTATACATAACGGAATACGTTGTATTAGGAATAGCATTAACGACTTCTCCTGTTACTCCATCTATTGTTGCGCCATCGGTTGGCACCGGATTAAAGCTAAAGTTCCCGCCTGTATCTCCGGTGATGCTTGCTGTTCCTCCATCACAAGTTGCAGTCATATTAAAAGAAGCATTTCCGGAGGCTAAAACAGTTACTGTTTCAGAACTACTTACTCCGCAAGTTCCTGGATTTGTATATTCTATTGTATAGGTAGTTCCTGAAACTCCGTTAGTTACTGTTCCGCTAGTTGCATTTATTGTTGCGCCATCGGTTGGCAATGGATTAAAAACAAAGGTACCGCCAAGATCTCCAGTGATATTTGCTGTTCCGCCATCACAAGTCGCGGTCATATTAAAGGAAGCGTTTCCGGAGGCTAAAACAGTTACTGTTTGCGTGCTGCTTGATCCACAAGTTCCCGGACTGGTATATTCTATCGTATAGGTAGTTCCTGAAATCCCATTAGTTACTGTTCCGCTAGTTACATTTATTGTTGCGCCATCCGTTGGTATTGGATTAAAAACAAAGGTTCCTCCAAGATCGCCAGTGATATTCGCGGTTCCGCCATCGCAAGTCGCGGTCATATTAAAGGACGCATTTCCGGAGGCTAAAACAGTTACTGTTTCTATACTACTTGCTCCGCAGGTTCCTGTTGTTGCATATTCTATCGTATAGGTAGTTCCTGAAATCCCATTGGTTACGGTTCCGTTAGTGGCGTCTATTACTGCCCCATCGGTTGACACTGGATTAAAAGCAAAGTTTCCACCAAGATCTCCGGTGATATTTGCTGTCCCGCCATCGCAAGTTGCGGTCATATTAAAGGAAGCACTGCCTCCACTATTTACAACAACATCAATAGTATCACTATCTGTAAACATGGTACCATCACAGTTCGTATACTCTACTTCTACCGTAAAAGTTTCATCTGTCGCTGGACAAACATTTATTGATGACGTATTACCAATTGGTAGATTTGCGCCATCAAACCAAGTTACACTATAATTTGGTGTTCCACTGGGCGTAAAACGCCATGCTTCATACGATCCAATCCAATTCGTAGTATTTCTTCCAGGAGCTGGAAATGCCTGCGTACCATTATCATTTTGTATACCAACAATTCCATTTCCATAAACCCAAGCGTCACATGTTGGTTTTTCTTCTATATATACCTCTATAGTATTTGTACCTTCATAAAGCACCATCATTTGCGTAGTTAAAACTGTAGCGCATAAAACGTGAGGTACATTATAATAAGCTGCAACAAATCTTCTACAAGGATAAGCGCCTTGTATTTCCCAACCAATTTCATTCGTGAAATTTAATCCTGGTCCCAGATCATGACCAGCACCAAAAATATTAGCTTCAGCAAGAGTTGGATTTGAATTATCTGGTAATATATCGGTAAAAAGGAATGCACTATTCGTATTTGCATATGCTAATTGAAAGCTTAACACACCATTAGCTCCAACCAACAATTGATCATATTGATTACCAAAAAAACAAAATTCAAAAGGTAAGGATATTACATCTGACCAATAATCATCCGTTAAAAATAATGGATTCGCTAACCCAGAAAAAGAAGATGGCGGTGCATAAGGTATGGACGATATAGTATAAAATGTAGTTTCTCCTGTTTTAAGAAAAGTGGCCGTTAAGTCGGTACAAGTACTGGTGCAATCCAAATTTATTTGCGCAGGCCCAGCATCTACATTAGAACAACCAGGTCCTTGAGCAATTGCGAGCTGAACAACAATTAAACAAATAACAACTAAAAATCTCTTCATAAAAAAAGAACTTGACATTTTTTAAGTAATTAGAAAAACCTCATTTATTTCGCAAAATACTTAACTTAAAGCAATTAGCATGAAAAGGTATTAAAAAATAAGCAAAAAAACGAAATGGATTATAAATTAATTCTACTTCAATTCAAACCATAACAAATGGGAATTACTTATCTTTGCGAATTATAATTATTATTATTTTTGATGAAACTGGACAGCAAATTAGACGAATTTAATTCCTTAGGAGATAACCATGTTGGTACATCTACAAACACACCAATGCGTAAAGATGCTTTTGCACTTACGAATGAGGAAAAAATAGATAGTATAAAAGAGGATGTTAAACATATCATGGAAACATTAGGTCTTGACTTAACAGATGATAGCCTAAAAGGCACACCAAATAGAGTTGCAAAAATGTTTGTTAAGGAAATTTTTAGTGGTTTAGACCCTAAAAACAAGCCTAGCGCTTCTACTTTTGATAACAAATACAAATATGGCGAAATGCTTGTAGAAAAAAACATTACAGTGTATTCTACTTGCGAACACCATTTACTTCCTATTGTTGGTAGAGCACATGTTGCATATATTTCTAACGGCACTGTTGTTGGCTTATCTAAGATGAATCGTATTGTCGATTATTTTTCGAATAGACCGCAAGTACAAGAGCGTTTAACGATTCAAATTGTAAAAGAATTACAAGAAGTATTAAACACGCAAGATGTTGCTTGTGTTATTGATGCGAAACATTTATGTGTGAATTCTAGAGGAATTAGAGACGTAGACTCTAGTACGGTAACTAGTGAATTTGGTGGTAAATTCAAAGAAACGGAAACGCGTAGAGAATTCTTAGATTATATTAAATTAGATACTACTTTTTAAGTTGAAATTGTAGTTGATAACTCCACTGTAAGGCCAACGCATAAAACGAAACAACCATGCAAATTTCTCAAAAGCAAAACATAGAAATATACAATTCCCTTTCTGGTAAAAAAGAACAATTTAAACCTATAACAGATGGTTATGTTGGCATGTACGTTTGTGGACCAACGGTTTACAGCAATGTGCATTTAGGAAACGTAAGAACGTTTATGTCTTTTGATATGATTTTTCGTTACCTATTACATCTAGGTTATAAAGTACGTTACGTGCGAAACATTACAGATGCTGGACATCTAGAGAATGACGCAGATGTTGGTGAAGATAAAATTACTAAAAAAGCAAGATTAGAAGCTATAGAACCTATGGAGATTGTACAGCGTTATACTGTAGATTTTCATAACGTACTTAACACCTTTAATTTTCTTCCGCCTAGTATAGAACCTACTGCAACGGGTCATATTATAGAGCAGATTGATCTAATTCAGACTATTATAGATAACGGTTTTGGATACGAAGTTAATGGCTCTGTTTATTTTGATGTCCATAAGTACAATCAAACGAATGATTATGGTATTTTAAGTAAGCGCAAGCTAGAAGATTTAATCCATAATACGCGGGAACTAGATGGACAAAGCGATAAGAAAAACCCACAAGATTTTGCACTATGGAAAAAAGCAGAACCAACACATATTATGCGTTGGCCTTCTCCTTGGAGCGATGGCTTTCCTGGATGGCATTTAGAATGTACAGCAATGAGCACCAAATATCTTGGTGAATATTTTGATATTCATGGTGGTGGTATGGATTTAAAATTTCCACATCACGAATGTGAAATTGCTCAGAATAAAGCAGCAAAAGGAAAAGATCCTGTAAAGTATTGGATGCATGCCAACATGCTAGAACTTAATGGTGCTAGAATGAGTAAATCTACTGGGAACTATATAAATCCTGCCGAATTGCTTTCTGGTAAAAACAACATTATGTCTAAAGCATATAATCCAAGCGTGGTTCGCTTTTTTATGATGCAAGCTTCGTATAGAAGTGTTTTAGATCTTACCGACAATGGTTTATTAGCAAGTGAAAAAGGTTTTTACAAACTTTTAGATGCCATTAATGCATTAGATACGATACCTACATCTACCGCATCGACATTTAATGTTTCCGATTGGACACAGAAATGTTATGATGCCATGAATGATGACTTTAACACACCAATTTTAATTGCGACTTTATTTGAAGCGGTTAAATATATCAATCAGATTAAAGACGAAAGCGCAACTATTACTTCCGCCGATTTAGAAGTATTAAAAACGGCTATAAACAGTTTTGTTTTTGATATTCTTGGACTTGAAAATGTTAGTAAAGAGGAAAAAGGCACGGATAAACTTTCGGGTGCTGTAGACCTTTTAATTAAACTTCGTCAAGAAGCTAGAGCGAATAAAGATTTTGCCATGTCGGATAAAATTAGAGATGAATTAGCCGCTGTTGGTATTCAACTGAAAGATGGTAAAGAAGGCACCAGTTTTTCTGTGAATTAGTTAAGTTGTTAGTTGTTAGTTGTTAGTTGTTAGTTGCAAAGCTGTGTGATTTTAATTCGGTTAATAATCTAAAATCTTAGCAAAACGATAATTAGTACTAGCTTCTTTCTTTACCTAAAGAAAGGTGGATTTTCCGAAAATAAGATTCGGTGCGTTTGACATCAAATGCGAAGCTATTTTTAAAAATTTACGTGTCATTAATACGATTTCCGCCTTCGTGGAATATGAATATGAAAAAAATACTAATAGCTCCTTTCCTATTCTTAATTAAAGTCTATCAAACATTAATTTCGCCATTAACACCTTCTACGTGTAGGTTTCAACCAACGTGTTCTCACTATACTAAAGAAGCCTTAGAAAAACACGGTTTTTTAAAAGGTGGCAAATTGGCATTAAAAAGGATTTTTAGTTGTCATCCCTTTGGTGGTTCTGGTTACGATCCTGTTCCAGAAAAGGAGGACAAATAAAAAAGAGATTCCCTCCATTGCAGTGGAAATAACACAAGCCTAGCCTTCTTATTAATATTCTCATTTCTAGCTTATCGAGAAATCTATGGACTCCCGAAAAGGAGTACGCACAAAAAAATAGTATTTCCTTAACGACCTAAGTCTTTAGAATCGTTTATATTTACGTTTTCAAAATAAAATCTATGCATTTTTTAACATTCGATTGGAACCCATTAAGCGGACTTGATATTTTTGGTGTTTTCACATTACATTTTTATAGTGTTATGTGGATTGTTGCATTCCTACTAGGATTGCAAATCATGAAACGTATTTTTAAAAGAGATGCTATTAAGCAAGATTATTTAGAACCTCTTTTCTTATATACCATAATAGCAACCATGCTTGGGGCACGTTTGGGCCATGTTATTTTTTACCAATCGGAATTAATTTCACAAGACTTTTTCAGCATCTTTTTACCATTTCGTTTTGTACCAAAATTTGAATTCACTGGTTTTCAAGGACTAGCAAGTCATGGTGCTGCCATTGGAATAATAATTGGTATGTATTTATATAGAAGAAAATACAACTACAAATCTCTAATGTGGATTTTAGACCGCGTTGTAATTCCTGTAGCAAGTGGTGCTATTTTTATTCGTTTAGGAAACTTTATCAATTCTGAAATCATAGGAAAAGTAACAGATTCTACTTTTGGTGTTCGTTTTATTCAGGAAGAATACAACAAGTACGAAGCGATGCAACTAACCGGAATGAAAACACCAAAGGAAGCATACAATGCGATTGCTAACAATCCGCAATTTCAAAACTTATTAGATGCTGTTCCTTTTAGACATCCTGCACAATTATACGAAGCATTTAGTTACATCTTTGTCTTTTTAATACTATGGTATTTCTATGCGAAAACCAATAAAGGCAATCAAACAGGCTTCTTATTTGGACTGTTTTTAGTGATGCTTTGGACCATAAGATTCTTTGTAGAATTTGTTAAAGAAGCGCAGGTCGATGATCGTGCAACTTGGGCTTTAAATACAGGACAATGGTTAAGCATACCATTTGTTATCATTGGTTTATACTTTATGTTTATTTACAAACCAAAAAACAAAGTAATCTAAAAAATAACATGTCAACTCGAGCATTACGGAAATGAAAATATATTTTTATTGAAAGTAGCGAGCGCAGTTTCTCGAGAGGTCTTTACTATTTCACCATTATAAAATAGGTCGCAACTGCGCTAGACCTGACAGTACTTATGAAATTAAGAATATTATTTAGCACGCTTTTATGTTCTGTCTTGTTTTTAAGCGCTTGTAAAGAACAAAAAAAAGAGATAGCACCAATTGAAGTCCCCTTTAAAAAAGAAGGAACGCTTACCCTTTACAAAGCGGCTACGGATTCTATTATTACTACATTAGACATCGAAATTGCGGATACAGATTATGAGGTACAAACCGGATTGATGTACCGAAATGCTATGCACAAAAATCAGGGAATGCTATTTGTTTTCCCAACGATGCGTGAACGTTTTTTCTATATGAAAAATACCAGAATTCCTTTAGATCTAATATACCTAGACAACCATAAACATATTGTTAGTTTTCAAGAAAACGCAAAGCCTTTTGATGAAACTTCGCTTCCATCTAGAGTTCCTGCACAATACGTTTTAGAAATCAATGCTGGACTGGCCGAAAAATGGCTTTTAGAAGTTGGAGATCGAATAGAATACACAGAAACAAATGAAAAACAATAGTAGTGGTTTATCTTTAACAACTGCTACAGGACATGTCATTCATGTGTCCATATTTTTTCCTAAAAAAACAAACAATAAAAGTATCGTTCTATCCTCTGCAACAGGAGTTTTACAAAAATTCTATTCCAAATTTGCCCTTCATTTTAGCACTTTAGGATTTACGGTTTATACTTTTGACTATTATGGAATCGGAAAATCTAAATCCCGAAATTTAAAACAAAATACAGCGGATTTACGCACTTGGGCTTTAGATCAAGCTGCTGTTATAAAATTAGCAAAGCAAAAACAACCGCAACACCAATTAACACTACTAACACATAGTATTGGCGGACAACTCATTGGTTT
>JAGPUY010000039.1 GCA_018067265.1 Oceanihabitans sp.
GCTATTCTTTTTCCGTTTCTTCTTTTAACCACATTCTTCGCTTTACAAGACTGTCACAAAAATGAAGAAAATTCTAATACTTTTGCACAAAATAATGTTAATACTAATAATGCTATTACCATTATGCCATTAGGAGATTCCAGAGTGGAAGGCGCTACTAGCAACTCGGTAAGTTACCGATATGATTTATGGAAAAACTTGATTTCTAACCAATGGGACATCGATTATGTTGGTACACAAAACGACAACACTTCTTATCCTATATTATTAGGAAAGTCTTTTGATCCAGATCACGAAGGTATTGGCGGATTTAAAAGCGAGGATGTTTTAGAGAACATGGAAGATGTCATGGAAGACGTAGGAACTCCAGATGTGGTTTTATTGGGTATTGGCGGCAATGATTTAGTTAGAAATATTCCTGTTGAAGAAATAATAGATAACATTAACCAAATCATCGATATTTTACAAAATAGCAATGCGAATATCACCATATTTTTAGAACGTATTGCTCCTGGAAGATCTAATGTAATGACACCTGAAGGAATTATTGCATACAATTCTTTTATTGAAAACCTTGCCACTGTTGTTAATGAACAAACCAACGATTCATCTAAAGTCATTCTTGTAGATATGTCTACCAATTGGACCGATGCTTATATGGCAGATAATTTACATTACAACGAATTAGGAGCAAAAGAAATTGCAGACAGATATTTTGAAGCTATTATGGAGAATCTAGAAAAATAACGCTTTACAGTACAGATTTATATAAAACAGCTATTAATAATTAAAACTATTGCAACACATTTTCATGTGCAGAAGTACTTGTTGCTGTTTCAATATTTACAATATGGTATCTGCATCTACGACATCAAATACTGGAGAGCTCTATAATATTAGCGTTTTAAAAAGCAACATTTTGAACCTTTTAAACCTTGTTCGTTTCCATTAAAACACATCGTTTTTATTCTCTATTTAACAACTACCTATTTACATTGAATAGCTAATAAATAATGGAGGTAAGCAAAAAAAAAGGCAAGCTATTCGCTTGCCTTTTTATAACGTATATTTTTAAATTAAAGGACTTCACCATACAGATCAAAATCTTCTGCTTCTGTAATCTTCACCGTTACAAACTCTGCTGTTTTTAAATAGGTTTTTGTAGCGTCAATACGCACTTCGTTATCTACATCTGGAGAATCAAATTCTGTTCTACCCACAAAATAGTTTCCTTCTTTTCTATCGATAACCACTTTTAATTCTTGACCAACTTTTTGTTGATTCAATTCCCAAGAAATCTGAGATTGAATTTCCATGATTTGGTTTGCTCTATCTGTTTTCACCTCTTGTGGTACATCATCTTCTAAATTAAAAGCGTGTGTATTTTCTTCATGCGAATACGTAAAACAACCTAAACGTTCAAAACGCATATCTTGCACCCATTGTTTTAATTCTTGAAAATTTTCTTCGGTTTCCCCAGGATAACCAACAATTAGCGTCGTTCTAATCGTCATATTTGGAACCGCTTCTCGAAACTGACCAATAAGCTTCGTCGTTTTTTCTTTAGTAGTACCACGACGCATACTTTTTAAAATAGTATCAGAAATGTGCTGTAACGGAATATCTAAATAGTTACAAACTTTAGGCTCGCGATTCATAACATCTAACACATCTAAAGGAAATCCTGTTGGAAATGCATAATGCAAACGAATCCACTCAATACCTTCTACCTTTACTAGGTTTTCTAGAAGCTCGGCTAAGTTTCGTTTTTTATAAATATCTAAACCATAATAGGTTAAATCTTGTGCAATAAGAATAAGTTCTTTAACGCCATTTGCGGCTAATTTTTCCGCTTCAATAACCAAGGCTTCAATTGGTGTACTTTTATGTTTTCCACGCATTAACGGGATAGCACAAAAACTACAAGGTCTATCACAACCTTCCGCAATTTTTAAATATGCATAGTTTTTTGGCGTTGTAGTTAAACGTTCACCAATTAACTCATGTTTATAATCTGCACCTAAAGCTTTTAATAAGCCTGGTAATTCGGTAGTACCAAAATAGGCATCTACATTCGGGATTTCTTTTTGTAAATCTGGTTTATATCTTTCCGAGAGGCAACCAGTAACAAATACTTTATCTACTTCTCCTGCTTCCTTTTTCTGCATGAAATCAAGAATAGTATTCACACTTTCTTCTTTCGCATTATTAATAAAACCACAGGTATTTATAACTACTATATTTCCTTCCTCTTCATGAACAACTTCTTTTCCGTTGGCTTTCAGTTGCCCCATTAACACTTCACTATCGTATACATTTTTACTGCACCCTAAAGTAATAACGTTGATTTTATTTTTTTTAAGCGTCTTTGTTCTCATATGCATCTCCCACCAAAGTGGAAATCTCGTTAATTAATACTACCTTTTTTCAGGCTGCAAAGATACAATCTTAATTAAACCTTTTATATATTTAACAGTCTTAAATTAAAACCAACAGATGAAAACTAAAACATACATCTTATTATTTACCCTATTTAGTGTTTTTAGTTGTGCTACTGCAGATGAAGTAATTGAGGATACAAATCCAGATGCTACTTCTATATATTTCCCATCTACCACATCCAATACTTGGGAAACTATTTCTATTTCTGAAATTGGCTGGAATGAAAACAAGCTACAACCGCTTTTAGATTTTTTAGAAGAAAAAAACACCAAAAGTTTTATTATGCTTTACAACGGAAGAATTGTTGTAGAAAACTATATGAATGACCACACCGCCACTTCTTCCTGGTATTGGGCAAGTGCAGGAAAAACGCTAACCGCTACACTAATGGGTATTGCGGAAACGGAAGGATTAATACATCTAAATAATAAAGTATCCGATTATTTAGGAACTGGTTGGACGAGCGCTTCTTTAGAAAAAGAAAACTTAATTACCTGCAAAAACCTATTATCGATGAACTCAGGTTTAGACGATAGTTTAGGCGATACCGTTTCCCCCGAAAACCTGCAATATGTTGCAGATGCCGGACAAAGATGGGCGTACCATAATGTCTATGTCAAATTGCAAGAGGTAGTTGCACAAGCAAGTAACCAGACATGGACTAGTTATTTTAATGCAAAATTAAAAGACAGAATTGGCATGTCTGGAGCTTGGGTACCATTAGGTGATTTAAGCGTGTATTGGAGTAATACTAGAAGTATGGCTCGTTTTGGTTTATTAATTTCGGCGAACGGCAAATGGGAAAACACAGAAATCGTATCTCCAAATTATCTTAGTGAAGCCACCAATACTTCACAAAGCATCAATGAATCTTATGGTTATTTATGGTGGCTAAATGGAAAATCCAGCTACCACTTACCAGCAACGCAAGTTCCCTTTTCTGGATCTTTAATTCCGAATGCACCAAATGACATGTATGCGGCTTTAGGAAAAAATGATCAAAAAATTTATGTGGTTCCTAGTAAAAAACTAGTGGTTATTAGAATGGGAGAAGCAGCAGACGATTCTAACTTTGCGCTTTCTACTTTTGATAATGATCTTTGGGAAAAAATAAACGCATTAACTAACGAATAGCGTTTTACACTTCTGTTTTTTTTTAGATATCTATAGTCTAACAAACACAACAGCGTCAGTCTCTTCGAACTCTAATATAAACTCTTCGTTATATCAAGTAGAATATTGTGGACCTTTATATTTTAGTCAAAGCACAGGAACCACTTTAACTCTTCCTGAAATATATGCAGATGTTACATCGCAATAGAACATAATAATTCACAGAAAAAAGCCTTTAGAATTTAATTCTAAAGGCTTTTTTTTATGTCTAAAAAAAATAGGACCGCAAGTTTTTAACAAAGAATACATCTAATAATTAATAATAACTCTCTTTAGATGCATTCAAAAAACATTGCTATATATATAAAATACCACCTTTTTTTATTCCTTTTGATATCCTTTATT
>JAGPUY010000041.1 GCA_018067265.1 Oceanihabitans sp.
ATATAGAATGGTTTGGATAAACCATTCAGGTCTGAATATGGATGTTTTTAATTTATTGTATTTAGCGATGCCGAAGTTGAAGTTTCCCCCCAACTGCTTTTTGGTCTTTTTTTTGATTTTTGTTGGTGAAAAACACCAACAAAGGCGCATTTATGGTATTTAACGATGCCAAAGGTGGTGTTTTCCACCAACTGCTTTTTTTATTTTTTTTGTTGGTGTTTTCCAGTTGCAAAGGCGCAATTAACATCTCCTTCTTGTAGTTCAGGACTACTTGTTGGATGCTGTATTGGAGCATTATGCTATTGCAGAGTATTCGCTTTTGGAAAAGGGAGATATAGAATGGTTTGGATAAACCATTCAGGTCTGAATATGGATGTTTTTAATTTATTGTATTTAGCGATGCCGAAGTTGGTGTTTTTCATCAACTATTTTTTTGGTTTTTTTATTTTTTGTTGGTGGAAGACACCAACAAAGGCGCATTTATCGTATTAAGCGATGCCATAGTTGGTGTTTTCCACCAACTGCTTTTTAGGTTATTTTGTTTTATGTTGGTAAAACACTAACAAAAGGCGCAACTGTGTGATGTGGTTGATTAAAAAAAACACATCTTTAATAAGCTCTGCTCGGTATCTTCAATAAAAATATATTTTCGTTTGAATACCCCTTAATGGGGTAGTAGTACCAAAGTTTATTTCTAGGAATGTCCCCTCGAGGGGACTTTAGGGGGGTTCAGGAAAGGGATGGGAAACTCTAGGAAAAAATCGTCTCACTCAACGCATAATATATCGCCATAATAGCGGAAAAAACGGCAGATCCCATAAAACGCCATTTAAGTTTAAATCTATTTTGAATAATATAATTCGCAATAAAAGAAATCGGAATATTTACTAAAAACGACCACAAGGCAATCTCTAAAAGGTGAAAACCAATCGCTTCCAACTTCCCAGAGAACAGTTTAATAAACAGTAAATGTCTAGCAATCCACAACGGATTAAAATACGCAATAGCCAAAATCGTTTTGGTTACTGTTGCTTTAATGCCTTTTAAGAACTGTGTCTTTTTTACAATCCAATCAAAATAATTTGGGATTTCAAAAGCGTAAAAGGTGGCTCCAATAAACATTATTCCTAGTAGTCGATGCCAAGAAAACTCATCCAACAAAAGAGCAGCAATAGTATCTCCAGCACTATAAATTAGTGCGCCTTTAAGGATGTTTTGTTTTTTGTAATGTAGTGCGATAAGGCGTTTGTTTATTGTGATTATTTACACCCCTAAAGTCCCCTCAAGGGGACAATAGTTTTAGTGCTTATTTCTAAGAATGTCCCCTTGAGGGGACTTTAGGGGTGTTTTTAATATTCTAGATTATTTCTTTTCATACAAACCCATCAATACCTTTTCTGGCGTCATTGGCGCATGAAATTGTAAATCGTAGTTCGGATTAAAAGCCTTTATCGCATTTTGGAGCGCAAAATAAGCGCCAATACCATACATTAAAGGAGGTTCTCCAACGGCTTTCGATTTTAAAATAGCCATGTCATTTCCTTCCGTTTCCAAAGGAATAACTTCTACTGTTTTTGGTACAGAAAAGATATCCGGAACTTTATATGTTGACAAAGCATTAGATAATAATCTTCCATCTTTATTGTACGCGATCTCTTCCATAGTCATCCAACCAATACCTTGTATTAATGCGCCTTCTACTTGTCCTAAATCAATGCCTTCACTCATACTTTTTCCGTAATCGTGTACAATTTTTACGCTATCCAATTCATAAGTGCCACGCGCACAATCTATGGTTGTCGTTGTAATGGCTGTTCCGTATACATGATAGGCAAAAGGATGTCCTTTTTCTTTTGTTTTATCAAAGTGAATTTCAGGAGTTGCATAATGTGCATTTTCCGTTAAAGCAACACGTTTCAACATGGCACTACTGATGAGGTTTGTCCACGATAATTCGGATTTTTTTCCATTTACAAAAACAGTTTCCTCTTTTAAAGAGATACTTTCTTCTGAAACATTTAAATCTTCGGAAGCTACTATTTTTAATCTTTCTAAAAGTGCATTACAAGCCATTAAGGTTGCTTTTCCGTTTAAATCGGCAGTAGAACTCGCAGCAGATGGTGAAGTATTTGCAACTCTTGTGGTGTTCGTAGTTTCAATCTTGATTTTTTCAATTGGAATAGAAAACACATCCGCAGCAATTTGCATCATTTTGGTGTTGACACCTTGCCCCATTTCTACGGCAGCAGTACTAATTCCGATACTTCCATCTAAATAGATGTGCACCAAAGCACGTGCGTGATTCATTGGTGTGTTGGTAAACGAAATACCAAAAGTAATTGGCATAAAGGATAGCCCTTTTTTAAAGCTGGCATTGTTTTCATTAAAGTCTGCAACTTCTTGCTCTAAGGCTTCAATATTGAATATTTTTTTGGCAGAATCCCATGTGTTTTTGGCTTCTACTTTTTTAGCAATTTGTCCGTAAGAAAACGTATCGTTTTCCTCTAACAAATTTGCTTCTTGAATTTTTCTTGTAGGAACACCAATCTCATGAGCAGCTTTTGCAATAGCAGACTCGATTACAAACATGCCTTGTGGTCCGCCAAAACCACGAAACGCTGTATTTGGTGGTAAGTTGGTTTTACAACTCAATACTTTTGTAGTTACGTTTGGTACGTAATAACTATTGGTTGCATGAAATAAGGTGCGTTCTGCAATAGCAGGTGATAAATCTGCTGCTGCACCAGAATTTTGTAAAAACTCCGTTTGGTAGGCTCGTATTTTTAAGTCTTTTGAAAGTCCGATTTTATAGGTGCTTTCATACGGATGCCGTTTTCCAGTCATTCTTAAATCGTCATGACGATTCAATATTAATTTTACCGACTGATTTAAATGGTGTGTTGCTAACGCAGCCATTACAGCCCAAGGGGTTGCTTGATCTTCTTTACCACCAAATCCGCCACCAAGACGTATGACGTCTACTTCAATTTTATGCATCGCAATACCTAAAACTTTCGCAATAGTTTTTTGTACAGCAGTTGGACCTTGTGTAGATGAAGTCACTTTTATATTACCGTTTTCCATTGGTTCGGCATAAGCACCTTGCGCTTCAATGTATAAATGTTCTTGTCCGTTAGAAAAGGTTTCCCCTTCAAAAACATAGTCGCAATCTGCGAATGCTTTTTCCGTATTTCCTAAGCTAAAAGACCTTGGAGCATTGATAAAACTTCCTTTTGCTTTTGCTTCTTTTGCAGTGGTGATTACTGGTAAATCTTCAATTACGATTTTAATTAAACTTCTTGCTTTTCTTGCGATAAATTCCGATTCTGCAATAATTAAAGCAATTGGCATTCCCCAGAAATGTACTTCCTCTTCTGCAAATAAAGGCTCATCAGGAATAATACCACCAATTTCATTTTCACCAGGGACATCTTTGTAAGTAAAAATACGTGCAACACCTTCCAGAGCTTCCGCTTTAGAGTAATCGATACTTTTTATTTTTCCGTGCGCTTTTGGAGAATCAAAAACCACAGCATGAAAGGTGCCTTGTCTAATGTTTACATCGTCTACATACAGCGATTCTCCACGAACATGCGTGTAAGAATCTAAGTTTTTAATGCTTTGTTTTAATGAGTTTGAAACCGCATCTAATTTAGTGTCTAGTACTTTATTTGCTTTGTTTTTATGCATGTTGAATAAAGTCGTTTAATGTGAATTGCTTCGGGAATAAAGCTATAAAATGTGCAAAGAATAATTGTCTTCCCAACAAACGTTTATAGTCGCTTGTGCCACGAACATCGCTAATTGGAGTGATTTCCTTTTGAAGTATTTCGTTCGCTTCCAAAATCGTTTCTGAAGTCAACGGTTTTCCAGCTAAGAAAGCGGAGGTTTCGTGTAAATATTTTGGAATTGCTGCAACGCCACCAATAGAAACGTGCGCCTCGCTAATGCTATCATTTTCTATCGAAATATGTATTGCCGAATTCACACTCGCAATGTCTAAATGGGTTCGTTTGCAAACCTTTTCAAAGTTGAAAAACGAATGTTCCGTTGGCAATTTAAATTGGATGCTTTTTAAAAGTTCATTGTCCTTTAAATCGAATTTTTTATAATCTTGATAAAAGTTTTTAAGGGCAACTGTTCGTTCTTTTTCTTCGGAATTTAATATCGTAATAGTGCTATTAAGCGCTAAAAAGAATATGGTCATGTCCCCAATTGGCGAAGCGTTGACTAGGTTTCCGCCTAAGGAAGCCATGTTTCTAATTTGTTCTGAAGAAACGAGTTTTAAGTGTGCTCTTAAGTTTGGTAAAAGGGTGTTTAGTTCTTTATGATTCCATAAATCGGAAACCGTTGCATTGGTTCCAATGGTGCACATTCCGTTTTTAATGGTGATGCCTTTTAAATAGTCTTTTTCAGCAATAAGGTGCACTTCATTATCTGCTAAATGATCTGCTTGTTGTACGTATAAATCGGTTCCTCCCGAAACATATTTTCCTTTGGGCTGATTTAAATCGGCAACTTCCATGTCTTTTAAACGTTGCGGAATACTTTCAAAATATTCTGGGATAAATGCATTTTTAATGAGCCAATCCAAAGTAGTTTCCGTTTTGTTTTCTAGTTTTTCTACAACCTGATGCGCCGCTTTTTCAATGGCTTTATATCCTGTGCATCTACAAATATTTCCGCTTATAGCGTCAATGGCATTGCTGTAATTTTTATCGGAATTGGACAAAGCAAAACCAGTCAAAGCAACTACAAAACCAGGTGTGCAAAATCCGCATTGCGTAGCGTAATTAGCTTTCATAGCTTCTTGAGCTGCGGTTAGTTTGTCTTTAAGATTAGTACCTTCCACTGTTACAATGTGTTTACCATGCGCATTTCCTAAAGGAGAAATACAGGATGTGATACTTTGGTATTCTATAGTGTCATTTACCAACGTGCCAACTAAAAGTGTGCAAGCGCCACAATCGCCTTCGCGACAACCAATTTTGGTTCCTGTGAGACGTTGTTGATAACGCACAAAATCCAATAAAGTCATTCCAGAATGTTCTGGTGTTTTAATGGTTTTGTTATTTAAGATGAAGGTGATCATGTTAATTATTTCAATGGTAAATGAATTATAAATGTAACTATATTGTCACTTCGAGTGAAATTCCTTTTTCGAAATTTTGCACTTCGACTGCGCTCTGCAGAACTATCGAGAAGCTTTTGATATTTAAAGAATCACGATACATTTCTCATGTACTCGAAATATTCGAACCGACGTAATTTATAATTTAATATTTCGTTTTGTCTAGTTTTTTAGTCCATTCTTGAAAAGGCTCTAAAGCAATTTCACGAGCTAATTGCTCAAATGGAATGCTTCTTTCGGCATAAGGTAAGGGGATTTCTTTGTAAATAAATTCGTCATCAAAACCAATATTTGCGGCATCCACTTGGTTGCTTCCATAATATACTTTGTCTGGTCTAGCCCAATAAATAGCACCTAAACACATAGGGCAAGGTTCACAAGAAGTGTAAATTTCGCAACCGTCTAATTGAAAAGAATCTAAATTTTTACAGGCATCTCTAATAGCGGTAACTTCTGCATGTGCAGTGGGGTCGTTTGTTGAGGTTACTTTATTGTTTCCACGGCCTACAATTTTTCCGTCTTTAACAACTACGCAACCAAATGGTCCGCCTTCGTTGTTGTTCATTCCTTTT
>JAGPUY010000067.1 GCA_018067265.1 Oceanihabitans sp.
ATACTGGAAATGAAAACTTTGTAAGTATTACTAAAGAAGCTGGTTTAGATTATGTGCATAATACGTTTCAAGGTGTTCTAGTGGATATCGATAACGATACTTGGTTAGATTTAGTGGTGGTTCATGATACTGGAGAAGCAAGAACGTATAAAAACAATGGCGATCTTACCTATACGATGAAACCAAATCCGTTAACCAAGAAATTTGCATATCCAATGGGATTAGCGGTTGGTGATTACAATAATGATGGTTTGGTAGATTTTATGTTTTCCAATACCGGAAGCACCTTACCAAGAGCTTTGGCTAAAGGCGATATAAAAGATGCTTCTTTATTTAATGAAAAATGGATTCTCTTTAGAAATGATGGGGACTTTAAATTTACAGATACTGCCGAAGAAACTAAAATTGCAGATTACGAATTTTCTTGGGGTTGTACCTTTGCCGATATGAATAATGACGGATTACAAGATTTAATGGTTGCTGAAAACTATGTGGATTTAGCGCCGAATAAACTCTTTAGATTGCCTAGTAGATTCTTAGTGCAAAAAGAAGATGGAACTTTCGCGCCAACCGAAGAAAAAAGTGGTGTTGTGAATCCGTATTACGCCATTACTTCTTTAGTAAGTGATTTTAACCAAGATGGCTATTTGGATATGATTTGGGTAAATATTGATACACCTTCACTAGCCTATATTAATAAAGGCGGAACCAACAATTACCTACAAGTAGATTTAGGAGAATCTGTGCAAGTACAAGGTGCAAAAGTAACTGTTACAACGCCAACCAAAACACTAACCGAATGGCTGGTATCTGGTGAAGGTTTAGCGAGTGATCAAACGGCATTGCTGCAATTCGGATTAGGAGAAGATACCAAGGTCACCAACATTAAAATCTGGTTAACAAACGATATGGAAATTAGTATCGATAATCCGGAAATCAATACCATTATGGATTTGAAATCTGCAGTGGTAAAACAAGAAGAAGTTATAGAAACACCAGAAGAAGCGTTATAGATTTTGATAAAAATTTTCCTATATTATAGTATTCTTAGTGTCCTCATTATAGGATTATTTGGTGCTGGCGGATTAGTTATTGAAGAATTTAAAACAGGCGAAGGTTGCCCTAAAATAATGCACATTCCTATGTGTTTGGTGGTTTTTATTTGTTTTGTGATTCCACTAATAGCACATCTATTACAAAAAGCCAATGTCTTGTATTTTATTTTTACCGGACTTGCAGGCGGCATTGCTTTAGTGGCTTCCATAATGCAGTTTACAGGAAATGCCGAATGCCCAAAGACGGCTTCTGGCACACCAATGTGCTATTATTCGTTAGTACTTTTTAGTACCTTAATGATTCTGAAAATAATATCCATTAAATTAAAACCGAAACCATGAAAAAACCAGTTGTAATTGCTCAGGTAAGTGCCTTAAAAAACAAAGAACCAGAACATGCGCTCATCAACGGATTGGATTTAGTTATCGTAAAATTTGATGCGGATATTTCGGTGCTTTACGGAAGATGTTTACACCGAGGAGCACTTATGTCCGACGGTCACATCGATGGTCATAATCTAATTTGTGGCGTTCATGGCTGGGATTATCGTGTCGATTCAGGAGTTTCAGAATATAATAATAAAGAAGTCCTTCATAAGTTTTCCACTAAAATCGAAGGCGATAATTTGCTAGTAGATGCATTCGAGATTGACGCCTATTTAATAAATAGTCCGCAACCTTTTAATCGCGATGCTTATTTAGGTGCCTATGCAGATACGCATCCGGAAGAAACAGAACCATACACTGGCTATATTAAAGAACTTGCTACAAACGGATTAAAAAACCTTGGGCATCACGGATTCTCCGCATCTATGGGAGTCGATAGAAATACGCTTCCTAAATGGGATGCGATTCAATTTTTACCAGCGCAATTAGCCACAAGACCTTTGTTAGATGAAGAAGAAGTTGCTACTAAAGTGGTTATTGGTCCAAAGGCTAAAAAACCATTAGAACTAGACATGCCGCTTTTTGTAAGTGATATGAGTTTTGGTGCCTTATCTAAGGAAGCAAAAATAGCCTTGTCTAAAGGCGCACAATTAGCAGGAACAGGAATTTGTTCTGGTGAAGGTGGTATGTTACCCGAAGAACAAGCGAGTAATTCTCGATATTTTTACGAATTAGCTTCCGCGCAATTTGGTTTTTCTTGGGATAAATTAGATCACGTACAAGCCTTTCATTTTAAAGGCGGACAAGGTGCAAAAACGGGAACTGGCGGACATTTACCAGGAAATAAAGTAAGTGCAGAAATTGCTGCAGTTCGCGGATTAAAAGAAGGAGAAACCGCAATTTCGCCAGCTGCAAATCCAAACTTTCATAGCGTACAAGATTTTAAAGATTTTTCAGAAAAAGTAAGAGAACGTACTGGCGGGATTCCAATCGGTTTTAAAATAGCGGCAAGTCATATTGAAAAAGATATTCAGTTTGCACTCGATGTTGGTGTCGATTATATTATTCTCGATGGTCGTGGTGGCGGAACAGGCTCCGCTCCTACCATTTTAAGAGATCATATTAATGTGCCAACTATTCCTGCATTAGCACGAGCACGAGTATATATGGATAAAGTTGGTGCTACCGACGTTACTTTGGTAATTACTGGAGGTTTACGAGTTGCCGAAGACTTCGCAAAAGCAATGATGCTAGGTGCAGACGCTATTGCAGTATCCAATTCCGCATTACAAGCTATCGGATGTTTAGGGATGCGTGCTTGCGGATCTAATAATTGTCCGGTAGGAATTGCAACCCAAAAAGAATCGCTACGTAGTCGATTAATTATAGACGCTTCGGCAAAACAATTGCACAACTTTTTTGATGCTACTAACGATTTGATAAAAGTAGTTTCAAGAGCTTGTGGTTATGATGATATTTCCAAATTTCAACATAGCGATCTTTCTACTTACGATTATGAGATCCACAAACTAACGGGAATTGATTACGCCGGAATAAAATAAGAGACCATGGAAAAACAAATGCATTTAGCAGCACAATATTTGGCTGCAGCTGGAATTAGCTTTTTAGAAAAGAAAGCAGACGACAGCCATACCAATTTAGGATTTAACACCGAAAATGGATGCCTTTCTACGCATGCACTTTCCAACAATGGCGATGTACTTTGCTTGGATTATATGAAATTTGCATTAGTATGGAAATCGGAAAAAGAAAGCACTACCTTCCTCTTAAATGGCACAACACACGCCGAAGTTTTACAATGGCTTAGCGATACTTCGAAAGCCTTTTTAGATAAGAAATATCAGTATACATTTCATTATGATTTACCATATAGCATAAATGAAACCTTCACATTTCAATTAGAAGATGCAGAAAAACTAAAGACGTTAATGCAACTTCGTGTTTTATCGCAAAATGTTTTAAATGAGACAGATAAACAACACAATCTAAATGCTTCGATTAGGGTTTGGCCACATCATTTTGATACTGGAATTTATAGTCCGCTACCCAATTCAGACATAACCATAGGATTAGGTTTGGCAATACCAGATAGTGTTTCCAATACACA
>JAGPUY010000069.1 GCA_018067265.1 Oceanihabitans sp.
TCCTTTTTTACTTATTTTTTGAAAGGTAATACTCTTTAAAAAACTATCTAAATTTACGCCAGAATATGCTTTACTATAGCCATTAGTTGGCAACGTATGGTTGGTCCCAGAAGCATAATCTCCAGCACTTTCTGGTGTGTAATTACCAATAAAAACAGAACCTGCATTGGTAATATTATCAATAAAAAAGTCGTTGTTTTTGGTCGCTATAATAAGGTGTTCTGCGGCATATTCATTAACAAAATCTAATGCATCGGTTGCCGTTTCCAATAAAATGGCACGTGCATTTTGTAATGCTAATGTTGCAATTTCTTTTCTTGGTAATTCTAAGAGTTGTTTTTCTATCTCATTGGAAACTTCAGAAATAAAATCTTTAGTATCGGAAACCAAAATCACTTGGCTATCTGCGCCATGTTCTGCCTGACTTAGCAAATCGGAAGCCACATACGCAGGATTTGCAGAATTATCAGCCATTACCAACAACTCACTTGGTCCGGCAGGCATATCGATTGCTGTACCATATTTTGTTGCCAATTGTTTTGCAACGGTTACATACTGATTTCCTGGTCCGAAAATCTTAGACACTTTTGAAATGGTTTCTGTTCCAAAAGTTAAACCAGCAATTGCTTGAATACCACCAACCTTACATATCTTTGAAATACCACAAATTTTTGCAGCGTATAATATTTCGTTTGCAATTTTCCCTTCTTTATTTGGTGGTGTACATAAGATGATTTCTTTACAACCTGCAATTTGTGCAGGAACGGCAAGCATTAAAACGGTAGAAAATAAAGGTGCTGTTCCACCAGGAATATACAAACCAATTTTCTGAATGGCACGTTTTTCTTGCCAACAACGTACACCTTCTGTAGTTTCGACTTCTACTTTTGGCGTTTTTTGTGCGCTATGAAATTTTTCAATATTTGCTTTCGCTTTTAAAATAGCTTCTTTTAAATTAGAAGGTACTTTTTTAGAAGCTTCTTCTATTTCTATGGTTGTCACCAACATACTATCTAAAACTACGCCATCAAATTTCTCGGTGTATTTCGCAATCCCTTTATCCCCATTTTGAGAGATATCCCTAAATATTTTGGTAACAGTAGACTCTATATCGCTCACAGATAGCGTTGGTCTTTTTATAATAGTTTGCCAATCTTGTTTGCTAGGGTTTTCAATTGTCTTCATTTCTAATTGGATTAAGATATTTGTATTAAAAAGTTTTAAACTACCATGTTTTCAATTGGACAAACTAAGATCCCTTCTGCTCCATTTTCTTTTAGTTCGTCAATAACTTCCCAAAATTCATTTTTATTTATTACCGAGTGTATAGAGCTCCAACCTGTTCTTGCTAGCGGCAAAACAGATGGACTATTCATTCCCGGAAGAATATTAATGATATCCTCTATCTTCTCATTAGGTGCATTAAGTAGTACATATTTGTTTTGTCTTCCTTTTAAAACCGATTGTAATCGAAATTGAATCTTATTTAAAATACTTCTATTTTCTTCGGATATCAATGGAGAAACAGCAAGAACTGCTTCCGATTTTAGTAGCACTTCTACTTCTTTCAATCCGTTTTTAAATAAAGTACTTCCACTAGAAACAATATCTACAATAGCATCTGCCAAGCCAATATTTGGCGCAATTTCGACAGAACCGTTAATGATGTGCAGTTGTGCATCGACCTTATTTTCTTTTAAAAATTGATTTACGGTATTTGGGTAAGACGTTGCAATACGTTTTCCTTGTAAATCTTGAATCGATTTGTAGGATGCTGATTTTGGTATCGCAATAGACACTTTGCATGTGGAAAAGCCTAATTTTTCAATAATAGGAATAGTACCACCTTTTTCGATAAGTACATTCTCACCAATTATAGCGGCATCTACGATTCCGTCTTTAAGGTATTGTGGAATATCTCCATTTCTTAGATAAAATACTTCTAAAGGAAAATTTCTAGCGGAAACTTTCAACTGATCTTTCCCATTATCTATAGAAACGCCAATGTCTTTAAGAAGTTTCAGAGAATCTTCGTTTAGTCTACCTGATTTTTGAATTGCAATTTTTAATTTACTCATTTTGTCTTTTAATGTGTTTGAGTAAATCTTAAGGAAGAATTTCCAATTTTATGGAAATAAAAAACCGTTTGATTTAGTCAAACGGTTTTTAAAATATTTTGTTTTTATTCAATACATTTTTAGCTCGCTTGATTGCCAGTATGAAAATGATGATGATGTAATTGAATAAAATTCATGTTCTTTTTTGTTGTCTACAAATATTTGTAAAATATAATTACAATTCCAAACATTTTTTAATATTTTTTATTGATTACCTAATATAATAGGCATTCCAGAATCACCAGAACCAATAATGATAATTTTACTGTTAGGAGATTCAGACAACTTAACGGTTGCTTCAATACCTTTATCTTGTAAAATTTTATCGGTTAGTGATGCACTTAAAATACGGTTAGATTCCGCTTTACCTTTCGCATCAATGATTACTTTCTCTGCTTCTTTTGAAGCTGTAACTAATCTAAACTCGTATTCTAACGATTCTTGTTCTTGCTTCAATTTACGCTCAATAGCATCTTTAATAGTTGCAGGTAATTTTACATCTTCGACTAAAACTCTTTTAACCGTTAAAAATTGACCGTCTAAAAGATTTGTTACTTCCTCTAAGATTTCTTGCTCAATAACATCTCTTTTACTAGAATATAATTGTTCTGGTGTATATCTACCAACCACACTTCTTGCTGCTGCATTAATTGCAGGATCTAATAATTCTCTTTCGTAATCTGCACCTTTGGTTTTAATTAATCTTCCAAGGTTAGCAAACTCTGGTTCATACCATATGGTACCAAATACTTTTACTTCTAGTCCATTAACTGAAAGTACATTCATTTCATCGGAAACCGATTGTTGACGAACTGTTTGTACCAACATGTCATTCCATGGGGCAACAATATGAAAACCTTCTCCATAGGTATGTTCTGTATTAATACCATCTCCAAAACGCTCAAATAAAACACCACCTTCTCCTGGACCAATGGTCACTGCGGATTTAGATATTAAAATGATTAGGAACACAAGTCCTACTATAAAAGGTACTGCAATCTTAGGTAATTTATCCATATTTCTTTTTTATATTAATCCATTATATTTTCTTAAAAACCATTCTAAAGCCAAACTCAAAATAAGCAAAGCTAATAGGTATTTAAAATCAATCAAAGGTACAACATTTTTACTGCTTTTCTGCATGATAGCGAAGCGTTCGTCCTTTAATAAGTCATTCATCAAAGTATTTGTATTTGCAACAAAATAACTGCTTGCATTTGTGTTTTTAGCAACTTGCTGTAGCTTCGTTACATTCGCATTTAAAAATTGTTGTTCTATATTATATTCTAAGATTTGAAATACCCCAGATTTGGAAATGTTTTCGTTTGTTGCCTTTACTATAAAACTGTATTCTCCAGCTGGCAAATGACTTAAATCTACTTGGTAATTATTTCCTCTTAAAATTAAAGGAAAAGTACTTGTTGCCTTCGTGTCCTGGTTTTTTACGGAAATATTTAAAATTTCCTTTACATCAAACTCATAGTTCTTATTAAAAAATTGTGCTTTAATAATTACATTAGAATTGCCTTGGTAAAAGGATTCATAATCTACATTTAATCGATTTTTCCTTTTATTGGAAGCCAAGTACTGCACCATTTTACCAATAAAATTATCAAAAGTATTAAAGCTCTTGGTGTTTAAATAACTCTGTGCTCTCCATTTCCAAATATTCTCACCAAAAAGTATCGCTTCTCTCCTGCTATTCGTTTCTAAAGTTACTAGCAAAGGATCTTGTGTTTCTAAGCTTCCTATTTTTTTATTTAAAATAGTTTCTGCCGGAATAGAGAATGTAGCATTACCAAAAGAAGATTGTAATGGTGGAAAAGATTCAAAATCTAAATCGTCTATAATAAAGGTATTATAGTTGGTATTTAAACTTGCTTGATACGCTTCGGTTTGGTTTGTTATATCCTGCTTAAAATCGGTAGTCATTGCGTTTACAAAAGCATAGTCCGTTTGTACTCCCAAAACCAAAAATTTATTCCTATTATCTAGTTTTAGATCCTCAAAAACAGATTTAAACGTATGGTTTGGCTGATACAGTATAACTAATTGAAAATCATTTTTTTTCAACAAATACTCTTTTGGCGTAACAATAGCAACCTCGCGTTGTTCATTACTTTCAATACTCTTTTTAAAAGCACCTATATCTGGGTGCATAAAATCGCTAACTATAGCAACATTTGTTTTCTGATCGATAACTTCCACCGCAAAATTCTTATAATTATTGATTGTGTTTTTTTCACTTTCAATAGGAAGAATTTGTGCTTTATACGCTTGTACTCCTACTCGATTCGCTGGTAAACTAAAGTTTAAAACTTTAGAATTATTCGTTCCATTTAAAGTTACATTTTGAGAATACACCGTCGATTTACCAGAAGTAACCACAAATTTAGAATTTACAATAGCGTTTCCATTATAGGTTACAATAGCCTCGACAGGAAACTTATTCTTTAAAAAAGCATATTTATTTACATTAAGCTGTTGCAATTTTAAATCGGTGTACGTAATAGTATCTCCAAGAATAATAGGAAATATAGGTTGTTTTACTTTTTCTGCGGAAAACACATAATCACTACCATACGTTTGGTTTCCGTCTGTTAGTAAAAGTATTGGTGATATGGTGTTTTTGTAAATTTGTGTAAAGTCACTAAAAGCTTTATCAATATTTGTTTGTTTTTCTATAAAAGTGAAAGAATCGGAGGTTTCTATTTGGTTTCCGAAGGTGAAGAAGTCCAAATTAAATTTTTCGGTAAGTTCTTTGTTATTCTTAATAGATGCAACTAATTGAAGTACATTTTCTTTCTGATTTAAATACGCAATAGAACTAGAATTATCTATAGCAACCACTAAATTAGGCTTTTCTGTGTAGTAACTAATTTTTTCGAATTTAGGATTGATAAGCAATACTAAAAGTGAAAAAATAGATATAAACCTTAAAAAAGCAAAAAGAAGACTCTTGGATGTTCTATTCTTCTTTTTTAAACTATACTGAAATAGCGCTAAGGATAGCGCTATGATTCCAGCAAGTATAATGTAAAAAATGGTTTGTGTCGTCAATTATTCTTTTACTTTTAAAATATCAAAAGAGTTTAGAAATCGCTTAATACTATCATTATTATCTTTATTAGTTAAGCAAATAACTTGTGATATGAACATTTTATTTTCCACTAAATAAGCATTCATATAAATAAAACCTAACTCAATTTCTATTTTAATATTTCGCCCTGGAAAACCATTAAACGTAATTTTATTATCAAAAACTAATTTTCCCTGTACACTTGTTACTGCTCCTTCCACAGCCCCATCTAATATATTACTATTATACGCTTCATCTGCATCTTCAAAATAAGATTTGGGATAAGTGGTCCTAATTACGCCATATATTTCATTCTCATCATCTCCATCTATAGGAGGAGAATACATAATCATATGCAACTGAAGATTTCCAATATCCGATTCTAAATCTTGTGTTGTTCTTTCTGGTTCATTTGGAAATTCCGAAATAAAAGCTAATTCTTCTGATTTATAATCTATCCAATCTTGCGCATTTACATTTACAGTTGCTACTATAAATAGCGTGATTACATACAATACTTTTTTCATGGATCGTTTGGTTTTAAAGGTTGCGTTGGCAATATTACGTTAGCATTCCTCCATCT
>JAGPUY010000071.1 GCA_018067265.1 Oceanihabitans sp.
TTTGACGAATTTCTGTACGTTCGTTTATTTCTGAAATTTGATCGCCAAAGACTGTTGCATTATTGGTGTCAAATCTAAAAAGAACATCTTTAATCTCTTCTATTTCTTTATTAATTTCTTCAGGCTTTTTAAAAAGATTCGAGTAATGTTGCATCTCATCTCCTAACTCGCTTTGTAACTCGTTAAAATATGCTTGATTGGTTTTATCAAATTCTTTTTGAATGTCTGCAAAATCCACTACATAACCATACTTATGGGTTTTATAAGTTCGATTTACACGTGTAAGCGTTTGTAATAAATTATGTGATTTAATTTTTCTACCTATGTATAATTTCTTTAATCGTTTGGCATCGAAACCAGTCAATAACATGTTATACACAAACAAAAAATCGAGTTTGCCTACTTTAAAATCTGAAACCCAATCTCTACGATCTTGTTTGGTACCAATATCATGTAAAATAACCTGTGCTTTGTTTACCTTACCTTCTTCCCTTTTCTTGTTGCCATAGCTTGCAGGTTCTTCTGCTGCTTGGTCTAAAACCATACTTGATTTTTCAGCATATTTATTCTGAAAAATCTCGTGCATCATTTTAGCTTGATCGGAAGAGTCGCATACCACCATACCACCAATGCTATAATCGTTCTTTGCGATTCGAGCCTGTTCCATATCTTTTACAATATAGTCCAACATAGGCTCTACAAAACGATGATCTGCATAGAGTTTCTTTTTATCAATATTACCTTGCAATACTTTAATGTTTTCTAGAGCTTTTTGTAAAACTAACTTATAGTTGGTTTCAATCTCTTCACGAATCAAACGCAAGGTATAACCATCTTTTATTGATAAGTTGTAGTAGTATTTATGAATATAATCGCCAAATAAGGTTTTAGAATTATATTCTGAACCTAATAAAGGTGTGCCCGTTAAACCAATTTTTATGGAATGTTTATCTGCTAATTCTAGATTCGCTAAAAAACTACCTTTAGGATTATAACTGCGATGTACTTCGTCTAAAAAGAAAACACGTTGTACACTTAAATTATAATCGTTGTTCTTTATAACATCAGGATCATCCTTAAATTTTTGAATGTTTACGACTGTAATTTCTGCTTTACCAGAACTGTTATGTAAAACGCTTGTCGATTTAATGTCGCGACTAAATGCATCTCTAGAATCTACTTTATGCACTACCAAACCACGTGCAGTAAATTCTTTTGCCGCTTGGGTTAATAAATCTAATCGATCTACAATAAAGTAAAACTTTGGAATGATATTTTTCTTCTGAAAATAATGCGTGAGGTGCTTTACATTAAAATATGCTAAAGCGGTTTTACCGGAACCTTGTGTATGCCAAATGATTCCTTTTTTAATACCGTTTTCCAGCTTGCTCTCTATTGCCTTAGTGGCAAATAGTTGCGGATAACGCATAATGTGTTTTTCTAAGCCTTTCTCTTCTTCTACATAAGCAAAGGCATAACGTAAAATGAATTTTAAACGATCTCTTTGAAATAAAGAGGTTGCAATAGAATTAGTTGCTGTATTTGGGCTTTTATTAGATTGGTATTCTTTGTTACTTTTTATACTTAGAAGATTGGTATCCTTTAAAACGAAGTTTTCCTCTTTCTCAGTAAGTGGTTTAAGTAACTTGTTTAAATCAAAGGTTTCTTCTTCTCTAAAATAATTGAATATTGGTTTTTTATAATTTGTTGTGCTATAAAAAGCACCTTCAAGCATTTGTGTATCCTCTTCACTATAAGCCATGTTATTTGAAAACACCATGAGCTGTGTCATGTTTATAAACTTTCGGAATTTCTTGTTCTGAAAGCGCCTTTGCATTCGTTTATGTTCGTCTTGAACACCATTTCTATTATTCGGTTTTTTAACTTCAATAAAAACCAAAGGCATTCCGTTAATTAAGAGGATAATATCAGGTCTAAAACTCTCGTCATCTTTATTATAGGGTAATTCTGTGACAACGTGGAATGAATTATTATCAAAATTTTCAAAATCAATTAGCTTTACTCCGGATTGATCTATGAGTTTATTATAGAAGGCTCGTCCTAAATCTTCATTTTCTAAGGATATAGAAATATCATCATATACTTTTTGAATATCCTTTTCCGATAAATTGGCATTTATCTTTTGAATACACTCTTTAAAAATGGAAGTAAAAATATTCGTATTTTCATCCCATTCAATATCCTTCAAAGAAAGGTATATATACCCTAATTGAATTAAATGCAGTATAGAAGGTATTTTAACTCTGGAATCTTCGTTGAATATCATAAATAGTAATTGGTCAAAAACCATTCTTGCTATAAGCAATGATTTTTAAATTTAGGTAATCAATTCTTAGGAGAATCTAAATATATAAACTTTATTAAAACTGACTAGGTAATACGTCGAAAAAAACAAATTTTAACAGCTCCCCAAACCTAACCCCATCCCCGCACATTTCCTTACGGAAACCCGTAAACCAAATTATTTCACTACTCTGACCTAGGTCATTTGTTAAGTAACACTTTGATTATATATTAGCTACTCATTAATTGTTTAACTTAAATCTTATAATTATGTCACTCGTAAAATTTAAAAGAAGCCCTTTATAAAATCGTATTTCAACCGATGTATGGGATACCAATGCTTTCTTTGATAATCGTTTATGGAATAAGAAACTCTACGCACCTGCATTAAACATTAAGGAGACAGATAATGCCTTTGAAGTGGAATTAGCAGCGCCTGGTTTTGCAAAGAAAGACTTTGATGTAACCATGGATAATGGCTGCTTAAATATTTCGGCGGAAAGCTCCAACACGAAAGAAGAAAAAGACGACGACTATACGCGTAAAGCGTTTAGTTATAATTCTTTTGAAAAAAGACTACAACTTCCGGATTCTGTAAAAGAAGAAGACGTGAAAGCGAAATACAAAGACGGCCTTCTTAGCTTTAATCTCGCTAAAACAGCAGCGTCTAAAAACCATAAACCTAAAAAAATAGCAATTTCTTAAGGATAGAATCCATACAAAAAAAGAGGAGATGAATGGTTTCATCTCCTCCTTTTTATTGGTATAATTTTCCGATTATAAATACATGGGTATTAAAAAATTAATTAATCTTTATAGATATTTAATACCTTTCCTGTGCTGGTAAAGGTAATTTCTATTTCTTCATTCCACCCTTTTTCTAACTCCACTTTATAGGTGGTTACGCCTTCTTTTTCGTTAGACTCTACAGCATCGACTCTATAATCTGCGTATTGCGTTTTTAGTAAATTCACAAGTGCAGATGGTAATTCTACATGCGTAATTTCTTTTTCTACACGCACCTTTGTTCCTTCCCTGTTGAACCAAACTTCGCGCTCCATGTTACCTACATCAAACGTAACTTTAAAGTCATTACCATTTCGTTTCCATTCTATGTTTTCCGCTTTAGGGTATTCTTTTAAAAGTCCTTCGGTAAAACTTTGTGGCACTGCTGTTTTTGTTAATTCTTGCGCACTTAATGTTGCTGTTGCAAATAATACAAATACTAATAATTTTAAATTTTTCATGTTATAAATATTTAATTAATAATCCTTAAATGGGTGAGATATGCATGTGGTTCTTACGGCATTCCCAACTTGTTTTTTACTTCTTTATATTGCTTTCCTGAAAATTATTCACCAGCGTGATCGTTGATTAGGAAAACACAGATACCGCTTTAGCGATGCATATAATGAGAATGTGGTTAATGCAGGTTCTCAAAATGTTTTTTTACAAATGCATTTTTTTCATTTTCCGTCATCTTATCTGCAGATGCCACATCCACTTTTATATCTTTAAAATGTAAATCTTTACTCAAAAAGTTATGTAGTTCTGTTTTTGCATTTGTAGGACCAAATAAAAGCACATGATCATATTTCAAAATAGCGTCTGCAATTTCTTTATAATATTCTTCTTGCATTTGTTGCCTTTTATTGTGCATCAAGTTTTCACTTCTTGTCAATGCTTCTTCTTTGGTGTTAAAATTAAATTTCGATGCTATAGAATGACTGTCTTTCTTAGCATTTAAATCCATTAAATTTGCGGTGGAATGATCCATCCAAATGCCTAATCTTTTTTGCGTTTTCATATGTTTTCTATTTAAATTGTGATTTTATACATTAAGTAACTTGATAATTTATTCCGAATAACTTTCGAAACTTCTTCCTATTCCATCTATTCGTAAAGAAAATCAGTTTTCACCATCTAATTCTTCCTTTCTAGATACTATACCTTCCTGGAAATGATGTATATGGATAAACTCAAAAGTACAGATAGTAAGGAAGCATTCCAATGACATAAGTCATGCTTCTTATAATATTACATAAATTTTATGGCGAGTAATATGCTAGAAATTTTCTCAAAAATCAAATGGCTTTCCGAAGAAAAAAATTGTAATAAAAAAGAAATAGCATTAAAACACTTAAAGTCAGCTATGCTTTTAAAGGAATATTTTTATTTTTTTTACTCGAATTTCTCCTCTGAGAATAAAGAAATGCATGCATCCAATTATTCCCCAAAGATACTTCCTCTTGCAAATAACTTTAAGACCTTAATTTTTGTATAAGAGATAATTAATATTTCATTGGAATTCACATTGTTTTCCAAATACTAGGAAGCTATTAAAAGAGGATTTAAAAGAGGACAAATTGATTAGGAACAACACCATAAAAAACGAAAAATAACCTATTAAAAAAATGGTTTTGCTGAAGTTTTAAACCCTTATTAATGAGCAACTGATAATAATCATTATTTTTATGTAATCAACGTATTACATTTACATGAAAACAACACAACTTACAAATGAATACAGGATTAGTCCTTTCTGGCGGAGGAGCTCGAGGTGCGGCACATATTGGTGCTATAAAAGCACTTGAAGAATTCGGCGTTTTTCCAACACATATTTCAGGAACTAGCGCAGGAGCTATTATTGGCGCCTTATATGCTGCTGGTGTACCTTGGACGGAAATGTTAGATTTCTTCAAAAATATATCCATCTTTCAAACAGCTAGATATGCACATAATAAACCCGGATTTATAAATTCGGTAAAATTCTATAACGATCTCAAAGCCTATCTTCCTATGGATGATTTTAGTGCTTTAAAAAAACCGCTATTTATTACTGCTGCAAATGTTATTGATGGTTCTTTAAAAGTTTTTAGCAAAGGACAACTCATAAAACCTATTATCGCTTCGGCTTCTTTTCCGGGAGTTTTTACACCAACCGAAATTAATGGAAAATACTATATCGATGGTGGCACTTTAAACAATTTCCCTGTAGAGCCTTTACAAAAAGACTGTGATAAAATTATTGGTGTATACGTTAATCCGCTAAAAAAAATTAGCATCACAGATTTAAAACATTCGTATAGCGTAGTGGAAAGAGCCTATAAAATTAAAGTCGCTTCTGAATCCATGTTGAAATTTCCAAATTGTGATTTGGTTATTTCTCCAGAGGAACTAATTAATTACGGTACTTTTGATATGAACCATATAGATGCTATTTTCAATTTGGGATATACCGCCACAAAAAAAGCGCTAGAAGAAAACAATACTGTATTCGCATCGTAATTATACACTTCGTCTTTTATTGAAAAACAAAAGACGCGTATTAAATAATAAAATGAATATGGAAAACCTTTTAACATCACTACATTTAGCATCTTGGATCACATATAGCATAGTGCTGCTGTGCTGTATATTACTAGGGCTACTTTTAAGATGGATTTTATTTTCACTTATTAAATTTTCTAACCGAAGAAAACCTACCGTTTTAAAAACGCAGTTACTAAAACATTTAAAAGCACCAGCCAAATTTCTTCTTCCTATTCTGTTTATATTCAGCTCGCTTTCTCTTTTAGCATTAGACTCCTTTTGGCAAAAAATTATAGAAAGTCTTATCATTATTAATTTCTCTTGGATACTTATTGCATTATTAAATGCTTTAGAAGAAGTGGTTAAAGAAAAATTCACCGTTAATGACAACCATAAAACAAAAGACAGAAAAGTATTGACGCAACTACGTTTTTTAAAAAGCCTTACTATTGTTATTATTTTCACGTTGGCTATCGCTGCCATACTATGGAATATTCCCGGAGTAAAAAAACTGGGAACCACCATACTTACCTCTGCTGGTGTTATTGGAATTATAGCTGGTGTTGCAGCGCAAAAATCGATTGCAAACCTAATTACCGGATTTCAAATTGCATTTGCACAACCTATTAAAATAGATGACGAAGTGCTTATTGAAGACGAATTTGGTACCGTAGAAGATATTACATTAACCTATGTGGTTATAAAAACGTGGGACCAAAGACGATTGGTTTTACCTCTTAATTATTTTAATGATCATTCTTTTGTGAACTGGACCTTTAATGCTACCGAATTAATTGGCGCTGTTTTTATCTATGTAGATTATACCTTTCCTGTTTCTGTTTTAAGAACAAAACTTATGGATCTTTTAAAAGCGCATCCTTTATGGAATAAAAAAACAGGAGAACTTTTGGTGACAAACAGTACTGAAAAATCCATAGAATTACGAGCTACATTTAGCGCAAAAAATGCTTCAGATACTTGGACGATGCGCTGTGATATACGAGAACAATTAATCCATTTTATACAAGAAAAATATCCTGCTTCTTTGCCTAAATTAAGACAAATGGAAGTGTTTAAAATATAAACAATAAAGACTTATCTATAAATCATAAAAAATGATAGATGCATTAAAAGACAACGTCCTTTTTAAAAGTATTTTCCATTCTTCCGTAGAAGGTATATTGGTTATAAATGATGCTGGTCTCATTATTAAAGCCAATCCCGCTAGTGCGCAAATGTTTGGTTATAACGAACAGGAATTAATGAATAAAACAGTAGAAAATCTTATTCCGAACCAATACCAAAAAAATCACGAATCCCATAGGGCCAAATATTCTAAAAAACCCAAATCAAGACGTATGGGACAGGATTTGGATTTATGGGGATTGAAAAAAGATGGTTCTCAATTTCCGTTAGAAATAAGTTTAAGCCCTACAGAAATTGACAATAAACAGCTTGTCATTGCTTTTATAATAGATATTACAGAGCGTATGACTGCAAAACAAGCGCTACTACGTAGTGAAAGCAGAATGGCAGAAGCCCAGCGCCTTGCACATGTAGGAAATTGGTATTGGAATATACAAACAAACGAGAGAAGTTGGTCTGACGAATTTTACAGAATCCTTGGTCTTCTTCCTGGAGATAAAAAACTGAATTCCGCATCTGTAAGAGGTTTTATTCATCCAGAGGATAGAAAAAACACCATAAAAGCAATAAACGATGCTGTCAAAAATAAAACACCCTATACGCACAAACAAAGAATTGTGAGACCAGATGGCACTATAAGACACATTCTAGCAAAAGGGAAAACAAAATATGATGCCGAAGGCAAGCCAAAAGAACTATATGGTAGCATCCAAGATATTACAAGGCATAAAAACATTGAATTAAAACTAAAAAACAGTCAAGAAAAAACCCAAGCCTTACTAGAGGCTTTACCAGACGTCATGATACTGTATGACAAACACGGAAATCACCTAGAGATTCATGCTCCTGAATACGATCAACTTGTAGCTCCTTATAACGACCACATAGGTAATAATATGGATAATTTACTTCCAAAAAAGGTTTACGAGAAAATAAAAAAGGGATTTGCCGATTGTGAAAAAACGAAAGAAAATCAAATTGTAGAGTACTCCCAAACCATTATGGGTAAGTTGACACATTTTGAATCCCGAATCGTGAAAACAGACACCGATAATTTTTTATGCGTCATACGGGATATTACCGAGAGTGAAAATGCAGAAAAAAAGATTCTAGAAAACGAACAAAGACTTCGATTAACTCTTGAAGCAGGCGAATTTGGGTCTTGGTATTGGGATTTGATTTCTGATAAAATAGTAAGAGACAAGTACCAAAATGCTTTATTTGGAATGGAAACCGAAGAGTACACAACTACCAATTCAAATTTTTTAAAGAATATACATCCGGAAGATAGAGATAAGGTCGAAATAGCAATAGCGGAAGCCATTAAAAAAAACAGTAGCTATACCATACAATATAGAATAACACATCCAGATTTATCGGTACATTGGCTTCAAGAAAAAGGAAAGGTTTTTAAAAACAAAAAAGGCAAACCAGAACGTATAATAGGCGTAACCAATAGTATTACCAAACAGAAGTTAGCAGAAGAAAAGTTAAAAGAAAGTGAAGAAAGATTAAGAAATTACACACTAGAACTAGAAGAAAAAGTAGCAGAACGAACCAAAGAATTGACTACTGTTGTTCAAAAATTAGTAGCATCTAACCTTAGCCTTGAAGACCAAATATGGATAACTGAAGAAGCAGAAAACATAGCCCTAAATAGCAAACAGGTCCTTGCTAACATTACGAAGAACTTTCCAAAAGGATTTGTAGTCGTTGTTGACGCCAACTTAAACATTGTTTTTATAGATGGCGAGGAAGTGGAAGCATTAGGCTTTAGCAATCTAGTGCAAAGAAACGCAACGGTATATGATGGAAATGGCGTTACAGAGGACGTTAAAAATGTATTAATAAAAGAAATTAAAAAAACATTTAAAGGAGAACATTGCTCTTTTGAAATAGATATTCAAAATAGATCTTACCTCGTTAATACTACGCCGTTATTAAATAACGATAATCAAATCGAGCAAATTTTATTAGTAAATAATAACATAACACAGCAAAAGCAAGTAGAATTAGACATCTTAAATACGCTAACCAAAGAACGGGAATTAAGCGAATTAAAATCGCGGTTCATTTCTATGGCTTCGCACGAATTTAGAACGCCTTTAAGTGCTATTCTGTCTTCAGCAATACTTATTGAAAAACAAAATGAGCCTGGAAAAGAAGATAAAAGAATAGGTTATGTAACTAAAATTAGATCGAATGTTAAAAACCTGGTCGTGATACTTAACGACTTCCTTTCTTTAAGTAAATTACAAGAAGGAAAAGTAACTGCGCATCCAGAGTCCTTTAATCTTATTGATTTTTCTAAATCGTTAATTGAAGAAATGGAGGATATCAAAAAAGAGGGCCAGATCATCAATTTCCAATGTGAACATTCCACTATTAATGTGTTTTTAGATATCAAATTATTAAAACACATCCTTTATAACTTAGTATCGAATGCTATAAAATATTCGGAAGAACAACAGGAAATAACCATTAAAATAGGAACTAAAAATCAGTTGGTATACATAGAAATAAAAGATCAAGGCATTGGTATTCCTTTTGAAGATCAAGACCATATGTTTCAACGTTTTTACCGTGCAAATAACGCTTCCAATATCCAAGGCACTGGTTTAGGACTAAATATTGTAAAGCAATACACCGAATTAATGGATGGCACCATTACCTTTAAAAGTGAAATAAATAAAGGCGCTACCTTTTCTATAACCTTTCCTTTAAACAAAAAAAGAGATGAATAAAATACTATTAATTGAAGACAATCAAGACGTACGAGAAAATACAGCAGATATTCTTGAATTAAGTAATTATACCGTAATTACTGCGGAAAATGGTAAAATAGGTGTTGAAAAAGCCATAAAACATGCGCCAGATATCATTATTTGCGATATTATGATGCCAATTTTAGATGGCTATGGTGTTTTTGAAAGCTTAAGTAAAAACCATAAAACAGCGCGCATTCCTTTTATTTTTCTAAGTGCTAAATCGGAAAAAACAGATATAAGAAAAGGAATGAATATTGGCGTAGATGATTATTTAACCAAACCATTTGAAGAGGATGAATTATTAGACGCTATTGTGTGCCGTATAA
>JAGPUY010000073.1 GCA_018067265.1 Oceanihabitans sp.
TCCTTTTTGTCTGCTATGCTTTCTATATAATAAAGCCTAAGAAAGTACAAGAAATGCCAAAGCATTGGTATGCTATTTTAGAAGAAAATGTGTTATTCTATAAAGAGCTAACACCCAAAAATAAGGACATATTTAGAACGCGAATCATGCTTTTTTTAAGTGAAATTAACATCGATGGCGTGCACACAGAAATAGAAGAACTCGATAAAATTTTAATAGCTTCTAGTGCTGTTATTCCTGTATTTGGTTTTCCTAATTGGCGTTATAACAACTTGTCTGGTATTATTGTTTACCCGGATAGTTTTAATGCAGATTTGCAGTTTTCCGATATCGATGAAAATAAAAAAATTCTTGGAATGGTTGGAACAGGTCGTTTTGAAAAACAAATGATTCTCTCTAGGAAAGCAATCCGATTGGCATTTAATAACAAAACCGATAAACACAATACACCCGTTCATGAGTTTGTGCATTTATTAGATAAAATGGATGGGGAAACCGATGGTGTTCCTGCGTTTTTTCTTGGTAAAGAATACATTGCGCCTTGGTTGGCATTAATGCACAAAGAAATGGAAGCTATTAATAGCGATGCATCGGATATTAGAAAATATGGTGGATCAAGTGAAGCTGAGTTTTTTGCTGTAGCTTCCGAGTATTTTTTTGAAAGACCAAACCTTTTTAAACAGAAGCATCCAGAATTGTATACGATGCTTTCCGTTTGTTTTCAACAGCCAAAAAAGTAGTGTTTGTTTAGACTGGAATAGTAAAATAAAAGGTGGTTCCTATACCTTCTTTAGATTTTAACCAAATTTTTCCGCCATGCGATTCTACAATCTTTTTACAATGTGCTAAACCAATTCCAGTTCCTTCATATTTCTCTCTATTATGTAGTCTTTGAAAGATAGCAAATATCCTGTCTTGATAGTTTTCTGGTATCCCAATCCCATTATCTGTGACCGCAAATTGCCAATATTCATGCGATTCTTCATCTTCGGTTTTAATGCATGAAATCATTATATTAGGCGTAGTTTTTGCATCAATAAATTTAACACCATTACTTATTAAATTTTGAAATAATAAGCGTATTTCTACATCAGAACCAGTGATGATTGGTAAGTTCTTAGTGGTTATTTTAGCATTAGCTTTAGATATCATACCACCTAAGTCTATTTTTATAGCTTCAATTAAGGTAGAAGTATTTATGGCGTTATACTCTTTTATTTTTCCTAATCTGGAATAGTCTAAAAGAGAATCAATAAGGGATTTCATTCTTAAACTAGATTCATTAATAAAGTTTAAACTCATTTGTCCGTCTTTATCTAACTTGTCTTCGTATTCATCGAGTAGTAAAACAATTAATCCCGAAATGGTGTTTAAAGGTTCTTTAAGGTCATGACTAGTAATGTAAGCAAATTGTTCTAGCTCTTTATTTTGCGAGGCTAATTTCTGTGTTTGCTTATAAATAACAGCGCTTTTTTGTTTTAATATTTTTAGATATTTTTTATTGGAAATGTACATTCTATATATGCTATAAAATGCAATAAGCGTTAACAAAGCTAATGCTGCTAATAAATAATTAAATAGTGTTAGTTTGCTTATTTGACTATCATTTTCCTTTAGAATGCCTTGCTTTTTTTCAATATCTTGATATAAGGTTGTTAGAAAATCATTTTGAACTTTAATTTTTTCATTACTTTCTCTTATCGTTTCACTTTGTGATTTTAAGGTGTCTATTTGTGAATTTATAATTTGTTCTAATTGCTTTTCTATAGCAACTTTATCTTCTATCTTTTTGTCTTGTTTTCTATTATACTGGTTTAATTGATCTATCCAGTTTTTCTGGTCATTCAACTTAATAGAAATAGTGTCTATTTCATTGTTTTTATCTAGGATCGTTTTTGTTTTATCCAGAATTTCCTTTTCACTATTTTTAATAATCACTTCTTGTAATGCAGAAGTGTCTTTGGTTTTATTTAAATTGTTACTAGCGTCTTTATAAAGTAGTTTCCACTTGTCTGAAGAAGTTATTGCGTGACTACCTAAACTTTCTGCGGTTTCAAAACCTTCACGTTCTAGGTTTTTTTCGTTTATTTCATATTCAAAAGAATTATCCACATTAACCATGTTAATCATAGAAGCATTATAGTTATAATCCTCTGTAATAAGTAAAATGTTTTTATTTGCTAGTTTGTTTAGAATGTAGTTAATATTATAATTGTAATGATTATTAACATAAAGCACTTGAATATTTCCGATGTCATTTACCGTATTAAAATTGACAACTTGCACCGGTTTATTAAAAATTCTTCGTTTTAACGATAAAGATTTTAAGTCAATAATCGTTCTGTCTGGACCAAGAACTCCAATTGTAAATTGATCAAGATCCTCGAGATTAGACCAGCTTACTTGTTGTGCAAAATTAAAAATAAAGATACTTCGTTGTAAACGTTTGATCTCTTCATTATTAGATTCTTGGGATTGTGCAGTACCTTTAAAAAGAAAACAAAGGAGTAAAAAGGCTAGAATAGCTTTTAGGTTTAGAGAGGATTTAGTCGTAATTACTATCATAATTTTAATAAAAATCTAACGTAATAATTAGAACCTTTAACACCAAATTGCTGTACTCTTCTGCTATAAATAAAATTTCCATTTTCGGTATTGGCAGCGTGTGTATGTTTATCTGGATACACATTAAATATGTTTGTTCCACCAAGTGTTATATTACATATTTTTTCAAAAGTGTAAGATAACGCTAAATCTGTTACTAATTTGGAAGAAAACGTTTGGTCTCTAGTCTCCAGTTCTCCTGAAAATTCATTTAATACCCAGTTTTCTTGAATGCCATCTTCTGCATTTACATATTTTACTTTTCCAAAAAAGGTGTTTCCTAATTGTATTCTGTATTTATCAAAATGATAGGATATTATAGAATTTACTTTATAATTTGGTTGTCCAAATTCTACTCTCGCTATATCTTCACGATTGAATAATGTACTTTCTTGACCTTCTAAAAAATCAGAAACTTTATTGAGAGCAATGACTTCCGTTTGTTTTAAATTTCCTGCTAAAGACGCATTTAATTCCCCGTTACCAATTTTGTTTTTATAATGCACAGCCACATCTAAACCAATCGTTTTGGTATCTATTGCATTAGAGAAAAACTGAGCAGCACCAACATTAAATGGTTCTAGGGTTGCTTCGTAACCTTCATCAAATCGTCCAGAAAGGACAATTCTATCCTTAATTTTTATATTGTAATAATCTGCTGTAAAGGATAAATTTTTTGCGAGTTTACCAGAGAAACCTGCGTTAAAGTGGTTGGAAAGTTCTGGTTTTAAGTTTTTAATTTGAAAGGCTTCCTTAGCAACTGCGCTTTCATTATTAAAAGTTCCCACTTGTACAATTTCTCCATCAATAAATTGCGTACTAATACTTTGAAAATAGACTTGGTGTAGGGAAGGCGCTCTAAACCCAGTAGATAAGCCTAACCTAAAGTTTAAATCCTCGCTTATTTTATACCTTCCAGATAGTTTCCAAACAAATTGCGCTCCAAAATCATTGTACGCTTCATATCTAGCAGTAGCTTTAAGCAATGTTTCTTTAGAGGTGTTTACTTCTACATCTATATATCCAGAACTATTGGTTCGAAACCTGCTTAATTCGTTTTCTGGTTGTATACCAGGAAAAACTTGGGCACCTACAATACTTTGTTGTTCCTCACCATTACTATCGATATAAGTATTGTTACCATCTAAAAAAGAATCTTCTTCACCAGCTATAATGTTGTAGTTTTCTACACGTAATTCACCTCCAAAGGCAATGTTTACCCCATGTAGCCAATTATAACCTCTAGAAACATCTAGATTAGAGGTGTTTTGTTTGTATGAAAATCCACCGGAATAAAAAGTTCTCGGAGAGGTAATTCCTAAGGATGCATTATTAGAATTGTTTACCGTATAGTCTAAAGTATTAATACCAATGGTATGACTAAAATCTAATTTCCAACCGTTTTTTTCTCCTTTAAATCCTAAAGAAATGGCATCATCTTGTATATCTGTTAATATTTCTGGAGAAAAACCATTCGGAAATAATTCCAAGACAACACGATCTGTCTCGTTCGGAAACCTATAAAACCCTTTCGATGTTCCTTCTCTGTAATTTCGTCCGCCATGAAAATAAAATATAGAATTGTTAGAAATAGGTAATTCACCATTAAAGGATAATGCTAGGTTTTGTGTAGAAGCATTACCAATTTCCATTACTCGTTTTCCAGAATAATCATTTTGGTCATAAAAATTATTTGCAGCAATTAAATCGGCATCTTCCTCCGGGTCATTAGAATACACTAAACCATTATAATCACCAGCTCGATTGTATGCTTCTCTATTTCTATATTCCCCAGTAATATTTATAAATCCTTTTTTTCCTACTTCAAAACCAAAATTTGCCGAAAAATAAGTAGTAAAACCATCTCCTTCGGTTGTTTGTTCTGCACGTCCTTGTACATCGATAGACTGGGTTTGTTTTTTTAGTATAATATTAATTACTCCTGCAATAGCATCCGAGCCATATTGTGAGGTTGCACCATCTCTTAAAATCTCTATTCTTTCAATAGATGCTACAGGAATTGCATTAAAGTCTGTACCTACGGTTCCTTTTCCAACGGTACCATTCACATTTAAAAGGGAACTATTATGTCTACGTTTACCATTTACTAATACTAATATTTGATCTGGACCAAGACCTCTTAAAGTTGCTGGATCGATATGGTCTGTTCCATCCGATATGGTTTGGCTTGTGGAGTGAAAAGAAGGTACTAAGTAATGTAATATGTGACTTAACTCTATTTGAGGAGAGTTGGTAATATCTTGCGGAGAGATAATATCTACAGGTGCTGTTGTTTTTAAAAGCGAGCTTGGTTCTGCTCTAGAACCTAAAGAAACAGGCTGATCTATAGAAAAACCAGTTTCTAAAATAAAATCGAAAACCACTTCTTCTCCAGCTTTGACGTGTACCGATTTGGTTGCTGTTTTGTACATAATGAAGGCTACTTGAATAACAACATCGCCTTCTTCAATATGTAAAACATAATCTCCATTAACATCACTGGTCGTAGATGTATTAGACCCTTCAATGCTAATTTTAGCTCCAGGAAGACTTCCAAACTGATCCGATATAGTTCCTGTTATTTTAGCTTTATTCTGCGAGAATGCAGAAAAGGTAAAGAGTAATATAACCAAGAAAAATAAAGAACTTTTATGGAGGTATGGGAATGAATTATTTAGTTTTAACATGCACTACTAAATTAATAAAAAATAATTACTTGTAAATAAAGACTTCAAGTATAAAAAAGCGTTGTAAAATTAGGAGTAGCTTTACGTTTTTTTACTAGAAGCTAATATGTAATGATTTTCCTTAACGTGGTCTAAAATATCAGCGGTTAGTGGCTTGTTAATAAAATCGGAAACTATTTTAATTGTTTTAGAACGTTTAAAATCATCCGGATTATTAGAAGTAGTCAATAAAATAACTTTAATCGAGCTCGTGAAGTTAGAATCTATTTTATTAAATTCTTCTATAAACTCCCAACCATTCATAGCAGGCATGTTAATATCTAGAAATATCAAATCTGGTTTTGCTATTAATCCATTACTGGCATCTTTTAAATAATCTAATGCGTTTTGGCCACTGTTAACAGAGGTTACTTGTCCGAAATCGTTATGTCTATTGACAATTTTTTCATTGTAAAAATTAATAACTTTATCGTCATCAATTAAGAGCGTGCAAGCAATGGAGTAATTATTAGTCATATTGCAATTTTAAAAAAATAAATGATTTGTCTCTTATCTATGAATTTTATTTTATTTCTAATCGATGAAAAGCAAATAAGAACGCCGTAAGGATTGGAATTTTAGCCAACGACTGGGTCGTTCCTTGATTAATATTACAATAGTAGTTGACAACGAAGTTATTTATATAACTTTGTGAGTAATAAATTTTTATTATGTTAGACGAATTACAACAAAATTATGGGTATTTATTTGAAGATGCATTGCTTCAAGAAATTAATAGCGTAGGCACTTATAAAGACATTCCAGAAGGTTTTAAACTAATAGAAATTGGAGATTATATAAAATCCATGCCACTTTTAGTAAGCGGAGCCATTAAGATTTTACGAGAAGATAAAGATGGCGATGAACTTCTGTTATATTTTATTGAGCAAGGAGATACTTGTGCCATGACGTTATCTTGCTGTTTGGGTAATTCTAAAAGTGAAATTAGAGCTATTGCCGAAACAGATACCAAGCTAATAATGATACCTATTGCAAAAATGGAAGAATGGTTGGGTAAATATAAAACTTGGCAGAAATTCGTGTTACAAAGCTACCATAATAGAATGACAGAATTATTGGAAGCCATTGATACTATTGCTTTTTTAAAAATGGATGAACGCTTGTTTAAATATTTAAAAGATAAAGCAATGGTAAATCATAATGAGGTTATTGTGGTAACACATCAAAAAATAGCTAGAGATTTACATACTTCAAGAGTAGTCATTTCAAGATTACTTAAAGCACTAGAGATTTCTGGGAAAATTGAACTACACAGAAATAGTATTAAAATTTTAGATTTGTAACTCAGGTTACATGCTGTTAATTTATATAAATTACCTTTGCTCTTAATATGGATTTACAACAAATTATAACGTATTTAAGTGCTTTCTTAATTGGAGCGGTATTAGGCCTAATAGGTGGAGGAGGATCCATTCTTACCGTACCATTATTGGTTTATTTTTTAGGATATAATCCTGTAATAGCTACTGCATATTCCTTATTTGTAGTAGGTTCTTCCTCATTAGTTGGTGTTATTCAAAAGCATCAAAAAGGACTAGTAGATTTTAAAACAGGATTAGCATTCTGTTTTCCATCGTTTATAGCGGTATATATTTCAAGAAGATTTCTTGTTCCAGCAATTCCGGAAACACTTTTTACCATTGGAGAATTTTCTTTAACAAAGGGAATGGCAATCATGGTTTTTTTCGGAATAATTATGTTTTTAGCTGCTTTCTCGATGATTAAATCCAAAAAGAAACAGCTAATTAGTACTGGTACGCAACCCTATTATAAAACGTTTATACAAGGTGTTATTATAGGTGTTATTACAGGTCTTATTGGAGCAGGTGGCGGATTTTTATATGTGCCAGCTTTGGTTCTTTGGGCCGGTTTAGATATGAAAAAAGCCGTGGGTACGTCTTTAATAATAGTCGCAATAAATTCGTTAATAGGTTTTTATGGCGATGTACAAGTATTAGATATAGAATGGA
>JAGPUY010000077.1 GCA_018067265.1 Oceanihabitans sp.
TTAAAATGCGATAGATAACCAATTTAGCTCCGTAAACAACCGAAGCTAAAATAGCTACTTCTTCTCTATCCTTTTTTAAAGCATTTTTTGGATGTTTCGCCAGATTGATTAAACAACAAGGTATGTTCTTTAAGATTGAATTTTAAGACCACACCTAAATCTAATTCAAACGCATTGACACTAGTTGCATTTAAAGTTTTTAAATCTCTTCCTTCTGGAGCTCCTTGCAATGCTTCTCCATTCGACTTAAACACTAAATTAAAGGGTAAACCTTCACATGAATACACACCTTCATATTGTTTCAACTCTTTTTCTGTTAAACGAATAGTATTGAAATTTGGAATAAACAATGCTTCGCCTTGCATGGTTGCCATCGCATTAAACATAATTGGCATTAATCCGAAATCTAAAGCATTCGCGGTAAAAGCAATTGCGGTTTTAGTTGCTGGAATATAGATCACCATGGACTTAAAAGAATCGATAGATCCGTTGTGCGCAAAAATGGTTTGTCCGTTTTTTTCTGCACTCATAATACCGGTTCCATATTCGTCTTTTATGGTTGTCATTAATTGAAAACTCTTTTTGGACATCAATTTATTAGTAAATAATGCGTCCATAAAAACCACTAAATCTTCAGGATTAGAAACGATTGCACCAGCACCACCTGGATTACTTAAATGTGCTTGATTCGCTTCGTGTAGCGTTGTATCTTCTTCGTAATAATAAGAAAGTGCCTCGTTATTTTTTGGGATAATTACATCCCCATAATAGGTGTTTTTCAATTGTAGCTTACTAACAATACGCTTTTCTAGAATGTTTTTGTAGGATGTATTATCTATTTTTTCTAAAATATAACCTAGCAAAATAAAATTGGTATTGCTGTATTCGTGTTTATCGTTTGGCTGAAAATCGACAGCATGCGATTTAATTAAAGCCAGCATTTCATTTTGAGTAATAGGCTTATGTTCGTTAAAATTTTCATCTCTAGGAATATTGAACAATCCGCTACTATGATCTAATAAATTAGCGATTGTAATTTTTGAAGCATTTGGAATTTCAGGAAAGTAATTCGATAGTTTTTCATCTAGCTTTATCTTTCCTTCATCTACTAGCTGAAAAATCATAACGGCAGTAAATGTCTTTGTTACCGAGCCAATTCTATATTTAGAAGCTGTGGTGTTTGGTGTTTTATCTTCCGAATTAATCGATTGATAACCTACAGATTTATGGTAAACGGATTTCCCTTCTTTTAAAATAGATAAACTTCCCATGAGTTTATTATTTGCATGAAGGACTTCTAAAAATTGATCTAACTGTTCGAAATTTTGAGCTTTAGAACTAGTATAAGCGATAATAAGCAGCAATATTATAAGTGTTTTTTTCATTGGTACGATTTTAAATTAAACAGGTTACAAACGTAAAAAAGAAAGAGCTACAATAATTTTATTTGCGACGAGTGACTTGTTTAGCAATTAAAACAACCATCCTGTTAAAACAAGTACTAAATCTGTTATTCGTCTACAAAAAATATAATCGCGCAAAAATTATAGTATTATTGTAAATTACAAAGACTATCTGTTTTTCTATAAAATAATATGCACTTCTAAGCGCGAGTAATTTGGGATAAAAAAATCGTTTACAAGAACTACTATTTAAAATAAATTACAGATTCTCGACACCAATTTCATGTTCCAAAAAACATAAAATACACTCGAAATGACAAAATGTAAACGAAAAGAACAATAGATAAATTAAACCACTAGATGTTTACCAAAAAAGACATTTTAAATAAAATAGGACAAATAATACTTCACCTCATTTTCTGGGGTGTTGTGCTCTTATTTTTTACTTATTTTTTTGGAGTTGGTAGTAAAAACTATGACGAGACCTTAACGTTTTCCTTATTTCTATTACCAATAACGATAGCAACTACCTATGTTTCCATATACAAACTAATACCAGATTATTTAGTCACCAAACGGTACTTCCGATTTGTTTTATACAGCGTCTACACGTTAATTATTTCGGGATATTTAATCATGGTTTCCGTTTTTTTTAGTCTGATATATGTATCCAATTTTAAGTATGCGGATATGAATCCGTTAACGAGAAACATTATTTTAATTACCACAGCGGTTTACATCGTGGTGGTTTTGGTTAGTGCTTTTAAATTATTAAAATTGAATTTGAATCATGCCGAAAAAACCAAAGCATTAGAAACTAAAATACTAGATAGTCAGTTAAAATTAAAAGAACAAGAATTACAGTATTTGAAGATGCAGATTCATCCACATTTTTTGTTTAACACCTTAAATACCATGTATGGTTTTGCTTTAAAAAAAGCAGATGAAACGCCAGAAATGATATTAAAGCTATCTAATTTATTAGACTATTTACTATATCAAGTAGATAAACCTTTTGTGCTTTTAGCGGATGAAATAAATCATATAAAAGATTATATCGCTTTAGAAAAAATGCGCTTTAATAATACCTTAGATATTACTTTTAATAGCGAAGGCATTAACGAAACCACCAAAATAGCGCCAATGCTTTTGCTTCCGTTTATAGAAAACAGTTTTAAACATGGAAGCATAAAAAATGGCATTCTAAAAATTGAAATTGCATTAGCTACTACTCCAGAAAACATTCTTTTTTCCATTAAAAACACAAGTGCTATTCCCGAAAACGCAAATAAAGGTATCGGTTTGCAGAACATAAAAAAAAGGTTAGATTTACTCTATAAGAATAAGTATGACTTAGCAATGGATACTTCAAAAAACCACTTTAAAGTAGCTTTAAAACTAAAAAACAACTAAGTGCAAAACAAAAAAACCATACACTGCCTGATTGTAGATGACGAAGCTATTGCTAGAGAAATTATAGCTACGCATCTTTCAAAAATCGACAATATAAACGTTGTTGCAAGTTGCAGTAATGCGATGGAAGCCTTTAATGTAATTAGTAATCATACCATCGATTTGGTTTTTCTAGATATTAACATGCCAGAGATTTCTGGGATCTCTTTTGCGAAATCGATAAACAAAGACATTAAAATTATTTTTACGACTGCATATAGAGATTATGCAGTAGAAGGTTTTGAATTACAGGCTGTCGATTACCTATTAAAGCCCATTCCGTTTGCGCGTTTATTAAAAGCGGTAAACACCTATTTTGAAGTATACAGTACTACGAAAGCAGATACACCAAAAGAAACAGAAACAGCCGATTTTATGTTTGTCCGTTCGGATAGACGTATGCTAAAAGTCGATTTTGAAGCGATTCTGTTTGTAGAAAGTTATAGCGATTATATAAAGATTCATTTAGCAAACGAAACTATTGTAACTCGCGAAACGATTAGTGCTATTGAAGCAAAATTACCATCGAACACCTTTTTACGAATCCATAGATCATTTATCGTTTCGTTACATTATATCACTTCTTTTACCAATGAGCATGTTACCATAAAAGAAAAAGCATTGCCAATTAGTAGAAGTTATAAAAAGGATGTTTTGGCCTTACTAGAAAAGTATTAAATAAATAAAAACGACCAACTTATATTACTGTTTGTAAATAAGTTGGTCGTTTTCTATAATGAGATTTCTGCCTTCGCAGGAACTTGTGTTAGATATGTAAAGCTCTATCGTTAGCTGCTAACGCTGCTTCTTTCATTGCTTCTGTAAATGTTGGATGTGCATGAGACATACGCGAAACATCTTCTGCAGATGCTCTGTATTCCATAGCTACAACTGCTTCTGCAATCATATCTGCAGCACGTGCGCCAACCATATGTACTCCTAAAATTTCGTCTGTAGACTTATCTGCAAGAATTTTTACAAATCCGTCTAAATCCATACTCGCTCTACTTCTACCTAAAGCACGCATTGGAAATTGACCTACTTTATAATCGACTCCAGATTCTTTTAATTGTTCTTCCGTTTTACCAACAGAAGCTACTTCTGGCCACGTGTAAACAACACCTGGTATTAAGTTATAATCGATATGTGGTTTTTGTCCGGCTAAAGTTTCGGCAACAAAAGTTCCTTCTTCTTCCGATTTATGTGCAAGCATTGCTCCTTTAATAACATCACCAATAGCGTAAATATTAGAAGCGCTAGTTTGTAAATGCTCATTTACTTCTACTTTACCTCTTTCTGTTAATTTTACTCCGGCAGCCTCTAGGTTTAAACCATCTGTATATGCATGACGACCAACAGACACTAAAACATAATCTCCTGTAAAGCTTACTTCTTCTCCTTTTTTATTCTCCGCTTTTACAACGACCTCATCGCCATTGCGTTCTACAGATGTAACTTTATGCGAGATGTTTATTTTAAATTTCTGTTTCTTTAAAACTTTGTTTAATTCCTTAGAAATACCAGAATCCATAGTTGGTAAGATTCTGTCCATATATTCTATAACAGATACTTCTGCACCTAACCTTTTATATACTTGACCAAGTTCTAATCCGATAACGCCACCACCAATTACAATTAAATGCTTCGGAATTTCTTTAAGTTTTAAAGCTTCGGTAGAAGTGATTACGCGTTCTTTATCTAATTTTATAAATGGTAATGTTGAAGGTTTAGATCCTGTAGCAATAATGGTATTTTTTGCTTCAATTTCTGTCGTTTCTTCACCAGTAATTGTAATATGTGTTGCATCTTTAAAGCTTCCTACACCAACATAAACATCGATCTTATTTTTCTTCATTAAGAAATCAATTCCGCCAGTAGTTTGATCTACCACAGCCTGCTTTCTTGCAATCATTTGCTTTAAATTCACTTTTATTTCCCCTGGAATATCGATACCATGTTCTTCAAAATGCTTGACAGCATCTTCGTAATGATGTGAAGAATCTAAAAGTGCTTTACTTGGTATACAACCAACATTTAAACAGGTTCCTCCAAGTGTAGAATATTTTTCAATAATTGCAGTTTTCATTCCTAATTGTGCGCAACGTATTGCTGCTACATATCCTCCAGGTCCTGAACCTATTATTGCTACATCGTATTTACTCATAATAATTTCTTTTTATTTAAAAGATTTCCACTTTCGTGGAAGCTAAAGCAAAAGTACAACATTGATTTATGTTTTACGAATTACGATTAACGAAATTTAATAGAATTTGTATGGAAAAAAAAAGGAAGGATGAAACGATTAAAAATAAATAGCCTATTCTTAAGAATAAAAAAAATTAGACTTTAGAATAGGCGTATTCCCTAAAACTGATTAATAGCAATACAAATTACATGTTTTTAATAAAAAGCTACAATACTCAATTTGAGTATTTTATAAGAAAGGAACTAAATTAAATTTTTATTGGCTTTTAACATCCCTACTAATTCACCTGTAGAAGAGATATTTAATTTTTTAAGAATATTTCTTCGGTGTGTATCTACCGTATGTGAGCTAATATTTAATTTTTCTGAAATTTGCTTACTGCTATGATTTTGCACCAATAACCGAATAACATCGCGTTCTCTATTACTTATTCCGCCATGCAATAGTTTTTGCGAATGGTTATTAAATTATATGGTTTCGTATTCCTTTTTATCATTTAACAACTTTGCGGAAGCTGTTATTTCCATTTTTATCTTAGCATCTAAGACGGTGTAATGTGCTAAACCTATAATAGGTTTCATATCCGAATCAAAAGCTAAAGGTGTTGTGTTTTGAACAATATTTACATAATCGCCTTTGGCATTTTTAAATCTATAGTTCCAGGTATAATTTGCATCCTTCCTTTTATCTTCTGGTATTTCACCAATAGTAAACTGCATTAAGCTATTTAAGGCACTTAACCACACATCAATATCCTCCGGATGAATTCTACTCCAGAAATACCGCATTCCTTTTGCTTTTAAGTCATTCGCCTCAATCCCTAAACAAGATTTGAAATTTTTGCTTATATATTCGAAGGTAAGATCTTGCGTATTCGTAATACAATAAAAAGTAGAACTATACGGCAAATAAAAGTCTAAGTCCATAATCTTTTGAATATGTGTTTCTAAAGATGGCGTATCATAAGACTCGAAAATAGACTTGTACTGTTCTTTAATTTGAGTAAATTTCATAAATACAAATTGCTAACTATTTTGTAATAGTTAGCAATTTGTAAAATATTTTATTAAGGAATGCAGCTTGTTTTTCTCTTTTCTTCCGAAAACAAGTCCAGGTAATACAGCATTAAAAAGGAGTAGTGTGTTGTTTATTTTTAATGGATATGTATTCTTTTCATTTCTGTAACTCTTTCTAACACGGATGCTTTTTTAACTAGGAAACCCAAGCATTTCTCCCATACCA
>JAGPUY010000087.1 GCA_018067265.1 Oceanihabitans sp.
CCCATAAATCGATGGAGGTTTCGGATGCCGGTGTAAAAGAATATGTAGGTACATACATGCAAGGATCGGAGCTGTATGTTATGATTGGATTAGTGTTATTGACTATGGGAATTATTTGGGGTTTACCTAAAATCACAAAAAAACTACCAGCCGCATTAACAGCCATTTTAGTTACCAGTTTAATTGTTATTGGTTTTAATATGGATGTTTCCACGGTAGGATCTTATATTATTGAAGGTGGTGGAACTGGTTTAAAAGGAGAGTTTCCAACACCAAATATGGCCCTTTGGGAAAAGTTGCCATTTAATTTAGATACGTTGAAATTTATTGCATTACCTGCATTTTTAGCAGCTTCGGTTGGATTAATAGAATCTTTAATGACCATGAATTTAGTAGATGAATTAACAGAAACTAGAGGAAACGGAAACAGAGAATGTGTAGCGCAAGGAGCTGGGAATATTGTCTCAGGTTTATTTGGAGGAACTGGAGGTTGTGGTATGATTGGTCAAACGGTAATTAATGTAAATGCTGGCGGACGCGGCAGACTATCAGGAATTATGATGGCTGTTACTTTACTATCCTTTATTCTGTTTGCAGATAAGTTAATAGAAATGGTGCCTATTGCAGCTTTAGTAGGTGTGATGTTTATGATGGTTATTGAAACTTTTGCATGGTCTAGTTTTAGAATATTAAAGAAAATACCAATGGCTGATGCTATTGTACTTATTACAGTATCTTTAGTTACTGTATTTGTAGATCTAGCAGTTGCAGTATTTGTAGGTGTCATTATTTCGGCTTTAGTATTTGCATGGGAAAATGCTAAGAAAATTAGAGCAAGAAAACGCATAAGAGAAGATGGTACCAAGGTTTACGAAATTTGGGGGCCATTGTTCTTTGGAAGTATTCAAGCATTTAACGATAAGTTTGATGTGAAAACCGATCCTGACAAAGTAGAAATAGATTTTGTAGAATCTCGTATTAGTGATCATTCTGCAATTGAAGCTATTTTTAATTTAGTTGGAAAATATGAAGCGGAAGGAAAAAGTATCAAGCTGAAGCATTTAAGCGAAGATTGTAAGGTTTTATTATACAAGTCGAGTCCTAAGTTTAGAGACGTTGTTGTGGAAGATATAGATGATCCAAGATATCATCTAGCAGCAAATCCAGAAGATTTCCCTAAACCTTTATCCGAATATAAATTATAAATTAAGATTTGTAAATAACTGTAAAACACGATAAAGTGTGATTTAATCCCGATTAAACACGTGGTTGTCCTGTGTTTTTTTTATCTTGCAAAATATGAAAACGTGCCTAATAAAGTGTTTTTACTTTAGTTTGGTTGTTGTTGTTTGTTTAACATCCCCAGTTTACGCGCAACGGGAGCCTGATCTTTCCGAATACATGCTTACAGAAGTGGATAGAGCTTTTGAGCTCAATCAACGAACAAAGTATGGAGAGTCGATTGAGATTAGTAGTAAGGTGTTAGTGTATGCTAACAAGGTTAATAACGACTATCTTAAAGCTAGTGCCTTCAGTAATTTAGGGACTTCCCATTACTATATGGATAACGAATCGGTAAGTTTCGATTATTTATTTAAGTCTACAGATTTATTCCTAAAATTAAAAGATACTTCTGAAATAATTATAGCCTATAATAATCTTGGCGTCAACTTTAGGGCGTATAACAAATTAGAGGAATCTAATATCTACTTTAAAAAATCTTTAAACCTAGCAGAAAATAGTAACGCGCAAACGGAATTAGTATATCCTTTATATAATATAGGAGTTAATTTGATTGAAAAGGAAGATCCAGCGCCTAGTGATTATGAAGAAAGCTACAGCTATATGAAAAGAGCAGAAGTTTTAGCGGACAAGTATTATCAGGAAGACGCAATTGTAGTAGAGGTTTTTGAAGTTCTAAGTTACTTACATCACAAGCTTGGAAATGAAGAGAAATCTTTAGAATATTATCATAAAGTTTTAGATTATTCTGATAAATACAATTACTTGGAAGTTAAAGCAGATGCCTATTCTACAAGAGCTGATATTTATGTAGAGAAGGAAGATTTTAAGAACGCTTTTTATGTTTTAGAGGAGTATATAACAACCAACGATTCAGTCTATTCTATAAAACAATTTGAGAAGGCAAAACAAATTGTAGCAGATAATTTTATTAGAGAGAATGAACTTAAATTAAAACTAGTAGAAAAAGAAAAAGTATTACAAGATCAAGACATCGCTAAAACTAGAATATTTAACGGTGTGCTTATCTTTTTCACTTCCGCTTTATTGCTTTTGGCCTTTTTTGGATATAAAAAAAATAAGGAGCTCAAGAAAGCTAGAGATAAAGCCGAAAATTTGTCCCGTGAAAAGAGTGATTTTTATTCTGAGATTAGCCATGAATTGCGAACGCCTCTATATGCGGTAATCGAGCTGTCTAATTTATTACTAGAAGAAGATGTTAGTCCAGATCATAAAGAATACCTGGAATCTTTAAAGTTTTCAGGAAATCACTTATTGTCGTTAATTAATAACGTATTAGAATTGAATAAAGTGGAGTCAGGTACCATGAAAATTCAATTATTAGACTTGGATCTAAAAAATATTATATCCAATATTATTGATAGCTTAGAATTTGCTTTACGAGATAGTTACAATACTATTCGATTAGATTATGATAATTCTATTCCTGATTTATTGGTGGGAGATTCTTTAAAATTGTCTCAAATATTTATAAACTTAATTTCAAATGCTATCAAATTTACCAATAATGGTAACATTACAGTTACTGTTAGAAAGGAAAAAGAGAAAGAGGATGAGGTTCGGATTTATTTTGAGGTATCCGATACAGGTGTTGGTATTTCAAAAGAAAAACAGGGTCAGGTTTTTGAAAATTTCTATCAAGAACATGCTAAAATTGAAAAATCGTATAAAGGTACAGGTTTAGGGTTGTCCATTGTGAAGCGCATGGTGACCGCAATGGATGGTGAAGTTAAAATTGATAGTGAAAAAGGCAAAGGAAGTACTTTTTATTTTGAATTATCTTTTAAGAAAAGCCGTAAAATCAATGTGTCTAGCGAGCAGTTCTCCCTTCAGTTAAATCAGCTTAGAGACTATAAAATTTTGGTTGTAGATGATAATAAGATAAATCGATTAGTGACTAAGCGTGTACTAGATCAGCTTAAAATAGAATCTAAAGTTATAGATACTGGTGAAAAAGCAATCGAGTTAGTGAAAACAGAACACTTTGATTGCATTCTAATGGACTTACACATGCCAGAATTGGATGGCTATGAAACAACAAAACGTATACGAGATTTTAATCAAGAAATAACTATTGTTGCTTTAACCGCAGCTTCCACAGAAGAAGTTCAGGTAAAGATTGTTAAATATGAGTTAGATGGATATGTTCTTAAACCATTTATTACCTCCGAGTTTATAGAAGTTTTAAGCACCGCCATAAAAAAGGATCGGGTTAGTCTTGCTTAACGCGTACGCTATCTGGAACTAAAACCGTATAATCCCCATTGTTTCTTATAACTTCTCTAACAATACTAGAACTTATGTAAGAGGTTCTAGCAGCCGTTAAAAGGAAAACAGTTTCTATTTTAGATAGTTTTCTGTTGGTATGTGCAATTGCTTTTTCAAATTCAAAATCAGCAGGGTTTCGTAAGCCTCGTAAAATAAATTGTGCTTTTACTACTTTACAAAAATCGATGGTTAAACCTTTATAGGTTACTACCTTTACTTTTGGTTCGTCTTTAAAAGACTCTTCTAAAAAGCGCTTTCTGTCTTCCAACGAAAACATGTATTTTTTTTCTGAATTTACGCCAATAGCAACAATCACTTCATCAAAAAGTTTTACACCACGTTTAATGATATCGTAATGTCCTAGTGTTATTGGATCGAAGGATCCTGGAAAAAGTGCTCTTTTCATGAAAAATTTATTTTTCATTTCCGAGTAATCGGAAATCTTTTCTTTTTAATTTAAAATCTCTATTATCAAATATAATAATTTATAGTCTGGATATTGCGACAGTAAACAGTTTACTACTTTAATGCCTCTACAATCGCATTATCAAATAATTCAGGAAGTGATATTCCTGCTTCTGCTGCTTGTTGCGGTAAAATACTTTGTCTTGTTAATCCAGGTACTGTATTTACTTCTAATAGATGCGGTTCGCCATCTTTAAAAATATATTCACTTCGGCTAAAACCTTTCATTTTTAAAATTTCGTAAACCTTTTTTGCTATCGTATTTACCTTCTCTTCTTGTCCTTTGGTTAATCTAGCAGGAGTAATTTCTTGCGATTCGCCTAAATACTTTGCTTTGTAATCAAAAAAATCATTGTTAGATACAATTTCGGTAATTGGTAATACTTTGGTTTCGCCTTTATAGGTAATTACACCAACAGAAACTTCTGTTCCATCTAAAAAAGACTCCACAATAATCTCATCATCTTCTTTAAAAGCAACATCAATGGCATTTTGTAAGTCTTCTTTTTTATAGACTTTTGTAATCCCAAAGCTGCTTCCTGCTTTATTCGCTTTTACAAAACAAGGTAGATCCACTTTTTTTATAATGGCATCTTCATCTATTGTATCGCCAAGATTTATATAAAAACTTTCTGCCGTTTTAATGCCATACGGTTTTAAAATACTTAAGCAATCACGTTTATTAAACGTTACGCTCGCTTGGTACATATCACAACTAGTTTGTGGCAAATTAAGTAGTTTAAAGTAGGCTTGCATGTAGCCATCTTCACCTGGAGAACCATGAATTGCATTAAAAACACAGTCAAAAGTTGTTTTTTTGTCGGCAATAGTAACCGAAAAATCATTTTTATCTATGGCAAATTCGCTGTTATTGGCATCTACATAAACCCATTTATCTTTAAAAATGTGTACCTTGTAAATGTCGTATTTTTTAGCGTCAAGTAGTTCGTAGACAACGTTTCCGCTTTTTAAAGAGATTTCATATTCGCTAGAATATCCTCCCATTATAATGGCAATGTTTTTCTTCATATTAATAACAAACGATGAAAATAATCGTTAAGCTAAAATATCATTAATTAATCAAAAGTAAAAACAGTTCTGTTTTTATATCTTTGCCAATCTAAAATAAGATCATGAGCATAGTTAAATTTATTACCAGTAAAACGTTTTTAAAACAACTAGTGTTAGCCTTTTTAGCTATAGCAGTACTGACTTTTCTTATGTTAAGATGGTTGAGTTATACCACTAATCATGGTGATTTTGAAACCGTTCCAGAATTAAAAGGGAAATCTATTGCAGTAGCAGAAATAGAGTTAAAAGAGAATCATTTGGTAATGCAAATTCAGGATTCCGCAAATTTCAATCCAAAATACCCTAAATTTTCGGTGATAGATCAAGATCCACCATCTGGAGAAAAAGTAAAAGAAGATCGAAAAATTTACTTAACATTAAATCCTTCTGGTTACCGAAAAATACAAGTTCCCGATTTAAGAGAACGTACCTACCGACAAGCAAAACCAATGTTAGAAGCCTTAGGGTTTACTATTGGTAAAATAACGTATATTGATTATTTAGGTACAGACGAAGTGGTACGACTAAGCTTTGAAGGAAAAAAAATAAATGCAGGAGACTTACTGCCAAAAACTTCTAAAATAGATTTAGTTTTAGGAAACGGAAAAAGACCATAGTCTAAATTAAATCTAACTATTACAAGATAATCGCTTACGGTTATCTTAAGCACAGTCGAAAGACAAAACGAATAATGACAGAAGATTACACACCAGAAAGCCAAGACGAAAAAGATGCTCTTTATGAGCATCATGCATTTACTGTAGATAAAGGACAAGCGCCTTTACGAATCGATAAATACTTAATGAATCGCATAGAGAATGCTATTCGTAACAAAATACAAACGGCAGCCAAAAATGGAAATATTTTTGTAAATGACGAAGCCGTAAAATCCAGTTATAAAGTAAAACCTTCTGACGAAATTCGTGTCATGTTCGAACATCCACCTTTCGAAAACTTATTGGTTGGTGAAGATATTCCATTAGATGTAGTTTATGAAGATGATGAATTGCTTGTAGTAAACAAACCAGCAGGAATGGTAGTGCATCCCGGACATGGTAATTATTCGGGGACGCTTATAAATGCATTGATTCACAGATTTGATAATCTGCCAAATAACTCTAGCGAACGTCCAGGATTAGTACATCGAATTGATAAAGATACTAGCGGACTTCTAGTCGTTGCAAAAACCGAAGAGGCCATGGCGCATCTTTCTAGCCAATTTGCCAAAAAAACTAGCGAGCGTGAATACGTAGCATTAGTTTGGGGAAATATGGATGAAGACGAAGGTACCATCGAAGGTAATATTGGTAGACATCAAAAAAATAGATTACAAAATACGGTCTATTTGGATGATGAAGAAGGAAACGGAAAACCTGCCGTTACGCACTACAAAGTAATCGAGCGTTTAGGCTACATTACTATGGTGGCTTGTAAGTTAGAAACCGGTAGAACGCACCAAATTCGTGTGCACATGAAACATATTGGTCACACACTTTTTAACGACGAGCGTTATGGTGGAAATCTTATTTTAAAAGGAACCACATTTACCAAGTACAAGCAGTTTGTAGATAACTGTTTTAAAATTTTACCAAGACAAGCACTGCACGCAAAGACACTTGGTTTTATCCACCCAAAAACGGAAGAATTCATGCGTTTTGAGTCTGAAATCCCAGAAGATATCCAGCAATGTATCGAGAAGTGGAGACACTATTCGAAGCATGTGGATCATTAATAAATAAGTATTTAAAGAATAGGTTTGCCCAACGGAACTAATGTGAAGTTGGGCGTTCCAATACTTCGCAAAAGCTTCGTAGTGTCGTGCTTTTCATTTAATCTTTTTTTCGTGTTCTCGATACAATGCTCCTTTGGTCGCATCACTCGAACGGACACAAAAAAGGATATCACTGCAATCACTAACGCAAATTTTATTTCATAATAAACACTTATACTAGCATAGAATAATTCAGTTTATATATATTAAAAACTAAAGAAGTAAGTTGTAAATTTGTAATTGAGTTATTAGATAATTAATTGTATTATTATCGTACTTGAAATTCCGACATAGTCGGAAAACATCAAAATTCAGAAATAATGAACGAAGAGATGTAGATGCGAAGCGCAGCTTCAAGCACAGGGCAAAGTGTCAAGAAAATGTATTGAATACATTTTTAGTGAATGAGCCAGATGGCGCGAAGGAAAAGAGAATGATGCTTTAGCAATTTCCTAATTTTGATTGTGATCTCCTGTCTGCCTCAGGAAGGTTTGGTTTTGTATTTAGATAAAAATGTCTACCAGACATTTAATCTAAATAGTGCATCAAGGCAAAATGAACATAAAGAAGAAGAAATTATTAACCTTAAATGAGATTCCTGCCTTCGCAGGAAATGTTATGAAACTAGTCCTGTCTCCAGCAAAGTCCTTAGATTTTGAAACGCAATTACCAACCACAAAAAGCACAGAAGCTACTTTTTTAAATGAAGCAGAACGCTTAAATAAACTGTTGAAAAAGAAATCTGCAAAAAGCTTATCCACGCTAATGCATATTTCTAATAATTTGGGGCAGCTAAATTATGAGCGCAATCAAGAATGGCACTTGCCATTTACCAAAGAAAACGCAAGACCAGCAGTATATACTTTTTCTGGAGACGTGTATAAAGGTTTGAATGCAAATACTATTCCAACAGAAAAACTAGATACCTTACAAGATACCGTTCGTATCCTTTCGGGATTATATGGTGTTTTAAAACCATTAGATTTAATGCAAGCCTACCGATTAGAAATGGGAACAAAAATGCTTGTTGGTAAAAATAAAAACCTATACGAGTTCTGGAAAAAGAAAGTGACACAAGCCTTAAACGAAGAACTAGAAGAAGACGAGTTGTTCTTAAACCTTGCCAGTAACGAGTATTTTAAAGCGGTAGATGTAAAAGCTTTAAAAGTACCGGTAATTACGGCCAATTTTAAAGATTTAAAAAACGGAGAATATAAAGTGATTTCGTTTTTTGCAAAACAAGCTAGAGGTGCTATGGCTAGATATATTGTAGATACAAATGCCAAAACCACAACAGATTTAAAAGGGTTCCATTATGAAGGTTATGGTTTTAGCGAAGCAATGTCAACAGAAAAAGACTTAGTGTTTATTAGATAATTAAGCCTTTGCTTTTTTATTGATATTGATTTTAGCTTCCGGTTTTATGCGTTTTTTAATTCGTGGTCTTCTTGCACCAAAAGTGCCACTGTTTATTTTTCCGCGTTTTGTTTTTTTATCTCCTTTTCCCATGAATATTTATTTTTATTTCTCTTAATAAGAGGATTTATAATTTCAAATAAAATACAAAACATTTAGCTTTTACTTTACTATTTTAACACTTTATAAAAAATCATTTATTAATTCATGTACTACTACGTAATAATCGCTTTGCAAGCCTATTGTATTTATCATCTTATTAAAAATAGGAATCCATACTACTGGATATTCTTAATTATATTTTTACCATTTATTGGATGTCTAATTTACTTAATAACACAAGTTTATAATAAACGGGATGCAGAAAAGGTGACCAATGAAATTGTGACACTTATTAATCCGACAAAAAAAATAAAAGATTTAGAAAGGAAATTGGAATTTTCAGAAACATTTCAGAATAGAATAAATCTCGCAGATGCGTATTTAGCAAATAAAGACTATCAAAATGCTATTACGTATTATGAATTGGCTTTAGACAGTGATTATCAAAATGATTTTTATGTCATTAAGAGTTTAATTACTTGCTACTACAATACAGAATCCTATAAGGAAGTGGTTCGTTATTCGGAAAAAATCATAGAACATGCCGAATTTAAAAAATCTAAAACGCAGTTTTTTTACGGATTAGCTTTAGAGAAATTAGAAAGAGTAGAAGAAGCAGAAAGGCAATTACGAGCGATTGATATTCGCTATTCTAATTATGATGAGCGTTTGGTTTTAGCAAAATTTTTAATGGCTAAAAATAAAATCGAAGATGCTAAAGAGATCTTAAATGAAATAAAGATCGAATCGGAACACATGACAAAAATGAATAAAAAAAAATATAGAGCTACAATTAATGAAGTCGAAAGATTATTAAATTCTTTATAACAAAATAATAGATTTCTGCTTTCGTAGAATGACAGATCCATGTTCTTACACCAACATCCATACCAGCCATTTATACAAAGAGATACCAAGAAATTAATTGTTGGTACTTTGCCTCCTCCGCGTTTTAGTGTTGGGGAACTTTTAGAAAAAGATGTGAACTTCTGCTATGGTAGTTACTACAATTCCTTGTGGTTATATATAGCTAAAATTCATGATTTGAATTTGCGTTATGACAATTCACAAGAAGCAATAGACGAACGTAAAGCGTTTCTTATAAAACATCAAATTGGCGTTTGTGATATTGTAGCAAGTGCAGAACGGGAAAAAATTGATGCTTCCGATTTAGGCATGCAAAATATTCAGCTTCGAAATGTAATCGATTATATTAAAAAACATCCAAGCATTGAAACGTTATTGTTTATTGGCGGCAATAGTAAAAATGGTCCGGAGTATTTCTTCCGCAAACACATAAAAGAACATAACCTGAAATTAGAATTGGTTTCTAATGAAGTGCCAAGAATACATCAATTTGCATTATGTCATTCAGAAAGAAGTGAAGAATCTAAAAACAATGAGATTCCTCCATCACTTGGTTCCTTTCGGAATGACAAACGAATTATTAAAACCGTTTCTCTAACTTCTTCTTCAGGATCTGCAAATAGAGCCATTGGTAGCATGCCATTATATAAACAACTGAAGGCTAGTAATGCTGAATTTAATACGTTCGATTTTAGAGTGATGCAGTATCGGGAATATTTGTAATCTAAAAATACACACGAAAACTTACATTTGGTGTAATGCCTAAGGATTGATTTTCTACTTTCGAAATGTTGTCATCTGCATCCAGCACATAGTATCTATTTATCGTGTTATTGGTGTTTAAAAGATTCCAAACAGAAGCACCAATTTTTGCATGAATTCCTTCCGAGATTTTTAAATCTTTTGTTGCCGAAAAATCGACACGTAAATAATCTTTTAAATAATCACTGTTTGGTACATTGTAATTAATGTTACCAGAAGTAATGGTGTTGTCAGGTTTTGTATAAGGTTTCCCAGAATGCCAATTTACCCCTAAGGCAAACTGGAATTTGTTTACGGTGTAGGTATTAGAGAAATTAACGGCGTGCGTGATGTCTGCGTTATTAGGAAAAGGATTTCCGTTATTCAAGTTCTTAAACGTGTAATCGTTTTTGCTATACGAATAACTTAACCAACTATTAAAATTAGTAAACTGTTTATTGATTAAAAAATCGACTCCTTTTACTTGATAGCTTCCTATGGCTTTTACATACTGAAACTGGTTTTGAAAACCTTGGCTTCTGGTGGTGATGCCGTCGACTTCTTTATAAAAAACTTCTGTACTAATTAGTACGTTATTCTTATTGTAGTTTAATCCTAGTGATACTTGTTTGCTTTTTATGATTGGAATGTCGGTGTTGTTTGCTAAAACCCAACGACGCTTTTCTATTCCTAAAAAATCATTCTGTAAATCTATTATTTGTGAGGTGGTTTGACTCTTAAATTCGCCAAGAAGTTCTATTCTAAAATGATTCGCAAACCGTTGGCTAAAACTTATTCTTGGCTCTGCTAAAAAAGTATCTAATTTAGGAATGTAATTAAATCGTATTCCAGCTTTTGCATGGGTGTTTTTGTGGTTAGAAATTAGTTGTCCTTCCGCGAAAGCGGAATGGCTTCTAATCACTTCCTTGATATAACTTCTAAATACCGGATTATTAATGTTTTCTAAATTACTAATGCCGACTTCAAAAAACTGATAGCCAATTTGAAGATTTATATTTTTATTAATATACCATTTGGTGTCTAGTTTTAGTGCGCTATCCAATACTTCGTTTTCTTGAATTAAACGTTGGTCATTTAAAATATCAAAATTCTTGGCATCTAAATGATAGTTAGAAAACGATACTTGTACATGAGAAGCTAATTTAGAATGCCATTTTCTGGTGTAGTTAATAGCACTTGCTAAATTACGCTGAATCAACTTACTGTTTAAAGACTCATTAATATTGTTAATAGTAGATTGTTCTTCGTAATCTAAATTATTATGAATGGTTAAAAAACTAATTTGGAGTTTGTCTTTTTTAGAAAGGTTTAAAAGGAGTTTTCCTGTGAAATCATAAAAGTAAAAGTTTTCGTTTTTAGAGATCGTATTATTTTGTGCTTCCTGATTACTTTCAAAATCCGAATCTTGAAAAATGCGTTTAAAATACTGCTTGTAAGTTGGCGCAGTGACTAAATCGGTAAACGAACGTCTTGCCGAAAGTTGTAACTCTGCATATTTACCAATTGGTGCTTTGGCATACCCATCGGCATGTACTAAATTAAAACCTGCTCCAGCTTTAAAATCATTTTGAAGTGTGTTCGATAATTGCATATCTATCACACTCGAAACACCGTCTCCATATTGTGCTGAGGTACCGTTTTTAGATACATTTACTTGATCGGTTAAATACGGATTGAATGCAGATATAAGTCCGAAAAAGTGACCAGATTGGTACATTTTAATACCATCCCAAAGTATTAAGTTTTGGTCGTGTGTTCCGCCTCTAATATTAATATTAGAAACCGTTTCGTCGATACTTAAAACGCCAGGAAGTGCTTGTATCGTTTGTAAGACATCCGGTTCTATTAAACCTGGTAGAATACCGAATTGTTCTCGTTTTATGGTAATGCTTCCTGTATTGTTTTTGTTTATTCCTGTGGTTAAATAGTTAGTGATTACTACTTCCTCTAACTCCTGAATGGTAAAAGGATGATCTTCTTGTCTTGCAATGGTAATAAACTGGTTGTTTAATTTGTTAAACTTTAATTGCGTTTGTTTTTCTAAAGAAGTTAGAATAGCCTCTAGATTTTCATTACTATCCAAAAACACGTCAACATCTTTAATCGTGCTATCGGCATAAGAAAAACTAACTTTAAATTGTTGCTCGATTATAGTCAATACTTGCGCTAGAGGTTGCTTTTTGTTTTGTGAAAAAACAGTCGAGTAACCCAAAAAAAAGAAAATTAATACGAGCGCAATTTTTAGCGATTTATTCACGCGATAAAATAATGGTTTTGTTGGTTTTTGTATAGCTTAATTGTAAAGGTTCTGTTATCGATTTAAGTGCAATATCTATGTTTTTATGTGTGAATTTTCCAGTATATAAGGTATTGGTTTTAACCTTAGAAGTGTCAAACTTCACATGGTATTGTCTTTCAAACTCCGCTAAAACTTCGCTTAATGGTACGCTGGAAAAAGCACTAATATGGTTTAACCATTCTGGTTGTCTAACGTTAGGAGTTATTGCTGTTGTAATGGTCCCATTTAATATTGAAAAAAAATCCCCAGCTTTTAAAATAGCCTTTCCTGTATTGTAGTTTATTTGCACGCTGCCTTCATAGCAAACTACTTCAAAATAATCCTTACGTTGTTTTACATTAAATTTTGTGCCTAAAACAGTTACGGTTCCTGCAGCAGTTTTTACGTGAAAGGTGCTGCCTTTTTCTACTTTAAAAAAAGCTTCGCCATTTAGTGTTATGGTTCTGTTTGTATTCCAATTCTTTTTATTGAAGGTGATTTTAGAAATCGCATTTAAATGTACCGACGAATGATCTGGAAGCTCGATACTCGATTTTTCAGCAAAATCTGTAGTAAGAGAACTGTCTAAAGTGGTGGTGAAATAGTAGCTCCCCAAACAAATAGCCAAAATAGCAGCCACTTTTAGTATGGGTTGAAGCCATTTCTTTGTAGTGTGTTTTTTCACGTCTATACCACGTAAAGTACTTTCTAAAGCAGCCTCGGTATCAAACTCTGGTGCTTTAAAGCCTTTGCTGTACTCGGCTAATTTGGTTAACGACTCATAATCTTCAAGCGCTTCAAATGCTTCAAGTTCTTTCGGACTTAAGTCGTTATCTAACCATTTTAAAATTAATTCTTCTTTATTCATTGTATGCTATTCAAGTATATAACAAGTAAGGTTTAAAAACTCCTACCTCGAAATTAAAATTATTATTCCTATAAAAACAGAAATCATAATTCGTCAATATCTTCTCGTAATTTTTTTAAGGCACCATAAATTCGTTTTTCAACAGCTTTGGTGCTAATATCTAAAAGCGATGCAATTTCTTTAAATCGTTTTCCTTCCACACGATTCATTAAAAAAGCAACACGTTGTGCTTCGGTTAAATTCGCAATGGCATTTTCTAGTTTTTTGCGGTATTCCTTTTCTTCCATTAAAAATTCTGGAGACTCATTAGAATGTTCGGTTGGTTTTATTTTCTGATGTTTTAAAACTACTTTTTGATGTGCAACGGCATTCAGCATTAAATTATTTGCTACCGTATATAAATAGCTTTTCGCTTTTTCAGGAGAAACGGTACTGCAGTTCTGCCAAAGTTTTATAAAAGCATCTTGCACTTTATCTTTAGGGTTTAAATGGTCCCCAAATTTATAATACAAAAAGTGATGCAAGTCTTTAGCGTATTTGTGAAATAGGCCATTGAAACGATTCTCATTACAGACATTATTATTTAAAGACTTTTGCATGTATAGTTAAAAAGGTTTCTGCAAAGTAGGGACAATTTTTTTTAAAAGTCAAGGTAGGAGTTTTTTAAACGAAGATGTTATAGTAGTATACAGCAATTAAAAGTTGCTATGAAAAGAAACAATTATTAATAAAAAACGAAACCATGAAAACCATCCATTCCAAATTTCTCCTTTTTTTATTCCTCCTTTTTTTGATGTTATTTTCAGCATGTCAAGAAGAAGTCGTAGAAATTACAGAGCCCGATAATGAAGAAACGATTGCTTCAAATTCTAACTTAGCTAATTTAATGCGCAATGTAGCTTCTAACGATGGCTCTAGAGATAATATTATAGATTATGCCAATTGCTTAGAGGTTGCTTTACCGGTAACCGTTACTGCAAATGGCGTAACAATAACTATAGAAAGTATTACAGATTATGATGCGTTAGAAACTATTTTAGACGCTTTTACAAATGATGACGACGACGTAGAAATAACATTTCCAATAACGATTATTTTTAACGATTATTCCGAGTTAGTTATTAATAGTCAAACCGAATTAGAAGCACAGATAGAAAATTGTAATGATGAAGATGAAGAAGATGACGATATTGAATGTATCGATTTTCAATTTCCTATTACCATTTCCATGTATAATACAGATTTTCAGGTTATAGATACTGTTACCATAAATGATGATGAAGCTTTATATGCTTTTATTGAAAATTTAGAAGGAGGCGTTTTAGCAAGTATAAACTTTCCTGTTACTATGGTGTTAGCTAACGGAGATACCGTTGTTGTAGAAAACAATTCAGAAATGGAAGCTGCTATTGAAGCCGCAGAAGATGCTTGTGATGAAGATGATGATTACGATTGGAATGACGATGATATAGAAGATTGCGATGTTAGTTTGTCCGAATTAGAAACGTACCTATTAGCATGTAATATTACAGCACCAACCTATGATGCGTCCGGTAATATTTTAGATGAAAATTATTTAATGTTTGATGCTAATGGAGAAGTAGCTGTTAATGGAGAACCAACGATTACAGAATTTGGCTCTTGGTCTCTTTTGGAAACGAATTCTGGTTATACATTAACGATTGGTGGATTGTCTACTTTTGATCTGTTAAATGGAGAATGGTTGCTTTTGGGTTGTGATGAAGATGAATTTATCTTTAGTCAGGAAACAAATTTGGGTAATGTAACCATTATGGAACTTGAGCAAGATTGTGAAGATTGTAATACGCCAGAAGTTTTAATAAACGATTTGGTGATATATATGCCTTTTGCTGAAGAAGCTCACGATTTAATAAGTGGTTTCAACGCAGAAAACACTACCAACACATTTGTAGAAGATAGAGCAGGAAACTCTTCTTGTGCTATAGCTTTTACCGGAAATGACACCTTTGAGATTCCTGTAAATACAAACAGTGAGCTGGAACAAGGAGATCGTTTTTCTATAAGTTTATGGTTTAAAATGCAAAATACAGAGGCTGGAGATTTAGAGCTGTTTTTTAGATCACCAGGAAATGCAACACAAGGATTTCAATTAGGAGTTTATGATTTAAATACGCCTTTGTTTTCAGATAATACAAGTTTTTATCTTTGGGATAATGACTGGAATGGCGAAGTAGATGTCGTATGGGAAAACACCGATTGGCATCATCTAGTAGTGACCGTAGATGCAGATAATACCGTTAGATTATATAGAGATGGTGTACAAAGAAATATCGATGAAAATTCGAGTTTAAATATTGGTTCTCAAGCTTCCGATAGATACATTGTCGGGGAAGGTTTTGTTGGTCACCTGGATGACTTAAGAGTGTATAAAAGAACTTTAAGTCCAAACGAAGTAGGAGAATTATTTAATTTAGAAGGGGAATGTTATACCTGTTTATAAGAGAGGCTTAACGAGTGAATTATTGATAAAAAAGAGGCTTCTTAAAAGAAGTCTCTTTTTTTTATTTTTAATTGTGAAAACTAAAATAGAGGCAGTTGTTTTTTATGGATGTGGTAAATATGCTTTAATTCCAATTAAACAAGCTTTTGCATTAAAGAAAAACAAAATATTTCTTTACTTTTGCAACTCTTGAAATAAAAAAAATATGTTTAATAATTTAAGTGAAAAGTTAGATAAAGCGTTACATGTTCTAAAAGGACATGGTAGCATTACAGAAGTAAACGTTGCCGAAACCTTAAAGGAAGTACGCCGTGCTTTACTAGATGCCGATGTTAACTTTAAAATTGCTAAAGATTTTACCAATAAAGTAAAAGAAAAAGCACTTGGACAAAACGTATTAACAAGCTTACAGCCAGGACAATTAATGGTTAAGATTGTTAAAGATGAACTTACCCAATTAATGGGAGGAGATGCAGAAGGTCTTAATTTATCTGGAACACCAAGTATTATTTTAATGTCTGGTTTACAGGGTTCTGGTAAAACAACCTTTTCTGGTAAACTTGCTAACTATCTTAAAAATAAAAAAACAAAGAAACCTTTATTGGTAGCATGTGATGTATATCGTCCTGCTGCTGTAGATCAATTACATGTTGTAGGAGATCAAATTAAAGTAGAGGTTTTTAGCGATAGAGGAAATACAGATCCTGTAGCTATCGCGCAAGCTGGTATTGCACATGCAAAAGCAAACGGACATAACGTTGTTATTATAGATACTGCTGGTCGTTTGGCTGTAGATGAAGCCATGATGGCCGAAATATCTAATATTCATAAAGCTATTCAGCCACAAGAAACTTTGTTTGTTGTCGATTCTATGACAGGTCAAGATGCCGTAAATACGGCAAAAGCCTTCAATGATATTTTGAATTTTGATGGTGTTATCCTTACTAAATTAGATGGGGATACGCGTGGTGGAGCGGCAATTTCTATTAAATCTGTAGTAAACAAACCAATTAAGTTTATTGGTACCGGTGAAAAAATGGAAGCAATTGATGTTTTCTATCCTTCTCGTATGGCAGATCGTATTCTTGGAATGGGAGATGTTGTATCTCTTGTAGAAAGAGCACAAGAGCAGTTTGATGAAGATGAAGCTAGAAAATTACAAAAGAAAATCGCTAAAAATCAATTTGGTTTTGATGATTTCTTAAAGCAAATTCAGCAAATCAAGAAAATGGGGAACATGAAAGACCTTATTGGAATGATTCCTGGCGCTGGAAAAATGATGAAAGATGTGGATATAGATGATGATGCTTTTAAAGGTATTGAAGCTATAATTCATTCTATGACAGTAAAAGAACGTACCAACCCATCTATTATAGACGCAAGTCGTAAAAAGAGAATTGGAAAAGGATCTGGTACTTCGGTTCAAGAAGTAAATCAGTTACTAAAACAATTCAACCAAATGTCGAAAATGATGAAGATGATGCAAGGTGGAGGCGGAAAACGTATGATGCAAGCAATGAAAAACATGAAATAAAAAAGTATGCAGTAAACAGTCTTCAGTAGGCAGTTTGCTCTTACTTCTCTATATTAATAAATCGCAGACTGCTTCGGTAGACTGCTAACTGAAGACTGAAACATGACAATTCTAGACGGAAAAAAAGTAAGTAACGACATTAAAGACGAAATTACCGATCAGGTGAAAAAAATGGTTGCTAAAGGCGAAAAAGTGCCACATTTAGCTGCAATTATAGTTGGTAATGATGGCGCAAGTTTAACCTACGTTGCTAGTAAAGTTCGTGCTTGTGAACGTGTTGGTTTTGAGTCTACCATGGTAAGATTGTCTAATACTACAAGTGAAGTTGAATTATTAGATAAAATTGAAGAATTAAACGAAGATCCTAATATTGATGGTTTTATTATTCAATTACCGTTACCGCCACAAATTAATACACAAAAAGTATTAATGGCTGTAAATCCAGATAAAGATGTAGATTGTTTTCACCCAATGAATTTTGGTAAAATGGCATTAGATATGTCTACTTTTATTCCTGCAACACCATTTGGTATTCTAGAACTTATGGATCGTTACGGCGTAGAAACTAAAGGAAAACACACGGTAGTAATTGGTCGTTCGCATATTGTTGGTAGACCAATGAGTATTTTAATGGGAAGAAAAGGTTTTCCAGGAAACTCTACGGTAACACTTACACATAGTCACACTAAAAATATTACACAAATTACAAGTCAAGCAGATATTATTATCTCCGCATTAGGGGTGCCAAATTTCTTAAAAGCAGAAATGGTAAAAGATGATGTTGTAATTATAGATGTTGGTATTACTCGTGTTCCAGATGAAACTGCTGCCAAAGGTTATGTAATAACGGGAGACGTTGATTTTGAAAACGTAAGTAAAAAAGCGAGTTATATCACGCCAGTTCCAGGTGGAGTAGGACCGATGACTATTGCCATGTTGCTTAAAAACACACTTTTAGCTAGAGAAAGACATATGCAATAAACTACTTATATTGCAGTATGAATTTTCTGTTAATTTTATTAATAAACATACAGCGAGTAACTATTGGTAGTGTACAACATGTACTACCAATAGTACTCGCTGTTTTGTTTTGTGTGGTTTTATTTCGTTTTGCTAAAAGACGGCCTCAAAAACAAAAAGAAGTCCTATTTCAAGCTTTAGGTTTTTTTGTTTCTTTAACCATTGTTGTTTTTCATAGTTACAAAATTAGCCAAGGGGATTATTCTGTTTCGGTAGATTTGCCTTTGTATTTATGTAGTTTTTTAGCTTTGATCATTCCGGTTTTTACATACTATAGGAAATATTGGATGTATGAAATTCTATTGTTTTGGATTATTGCAGGAACCTCGCAAGGTGTGATTACTCCAGATATTGCAGTAGGTTATCCTAGTTTTGACTTTTTTAGATATTGGATTGCGCACTTGGGCTTGTTAACCATTATTTTTTACGCAACTTTTGTTTTAAGAATGCGGCCAAAACTAAAAAGTGTTTTTAAATCGCTTGTCGCAATACAAGGCTATTTAATTGCTTCGTTTGGTGTAAATGCGCTTTTAGGTGGTAACTATTCGTATTTAAACAGAAAACCAACTTCGGCTTCGGTTTTAGATTATTTGCCAGAATGGCCTTATTATATTATAGTTGTTGAGGTCTTTTTAATTCCTTTGTTTCTACTTATCTATTTACCTTTTTATTTAACAAATAGAAAGAAAAGCAATTGATGTAGCACTTTGCTGTAGAACTGTTTTATATTTTCAGAAATAATGAGTACCTTTTTTGAAAATATTATACTTATGAAATTATTAAAAATAACTTCCTTTTTTTTATTTCTTTTGTTTTTGAATTGCGAAGCAACATCCGAAAAAAAATCGTCTACGAATTTAGTTAATGTGTCTTTTTCAGATGCTGTAAACGAAGAGAATTTAGACGGAAGATTACTTTTAATCTTTGCAGATAGTAATGAAAAAGAACCTAGATTTCTTGTTTCTGAAGGATTGGATGCACAGCCCATTTTTGGAAAGAATGTTGAAAATTTAAAACCAAATGAAAAAGTGTCTTTCGATCATGCTGTTTTTGGGTTTCCCTATGAAAGTTTATCCCAATTAAAAGAAGGAGAATATTATGTGCAAGCTGTTTTACACGTATACGAAACATTTAATTTATCTACAGGACATACCGTAAAATTACCGATGGATAAAGGAGAAGGACAGCAATGGAAAACATCTCCAGGTAATTTGTATAGTACACCAGTTAAAGTGGTAGTTACCGAGAATGGAATAAAAGATTTAGATATTGTTTTAGATCAGGTTATTCCAGAAATTGTCGTTGCTGCGGATACCGAATGGATAAAACACATTAAAATGAAGTCGGATTTATTATCGGAGTTTTGGGGAAGAGATATGTATGTTGGAGCACATGTGCTTTTGCCAAAAGGC